>NZ_AJXD01000082.1:0-8062 GCF_000264725.1 Acinetobacter sp. HA
AATATTGAATACAGACCAAGGCAGTCAGTTCACCAGTGATGCATTTATTGATGTATTGAAATCAAATGGCATTCAAATCAGTATGGATGGTAAAGGTCGATGGGTAGATAATGTGATGGTTGAACGATTATGGCGGAGCGTTAAATATGAAGAGGTGTATCTCAAAGCTTATAGCAGTGTCACAGATGCGAAAAAGCAATTAAGTGCATATTTTGAGTTTTATAATTTGAAACGACCTCATTCGAGTCTAGACAAAATGACACCAAATGAGTTTTACTATGATCAGCTACCCCAACAAAACAAGGTGGCTTAACTAGAGCGGAATATCACTTATAAATACGCTTTTAGTTGTTCAAACAAGTGGGACCACCTCTCATTGTACCTCTAATCTATCTGCGTTTTAGGCAGCTCGAAGGCTCTGTCGCTTTCCGAAGAAAATGGAACGCATACATTCGAGCTTATGCGCAGTATCAGTTCAAATTAAAACAAGTGGTAGAAAGTGTAGATGATGACAGGTCTGGTCAGCAAAAGTTAAGTGACTCAATGACTCGGCATTTTTTGCAACATCCATGGTTTCAATATCTAATGATTGGTGTGGTGATTTATGGTTGTATTGCAATGTATATTTGGGTCACACCATTCACGAGTAGCCGAGGATCGAGCTTCTGGATTCTCGCATGGTGGCCGATTAATGCTGTTATTATCGGGATGCTTTACTATATACAATTTCCGTTAATGCTACGGTGGTTATCAATTGCAAAAATACAAGAACAATATGGAATTTTGCAACTAAAAGCAGTGCGAGAGAATTCAGTCAATAATATGGTTGAAAAAATACCAAATTGACCTAATCTAAGGTTTATAGCCCGAATTAAACTGAGAATAGATTTTATATGTTATTTCATACTCCGAAACTACCGGCTGAAATCCGTATCAATCACCTGAATGCGCGTATTAATGAACAACGAAAAAAAATTGCGCAAACCACAGCCTCTAAACTGGAGCTGTTGCAGTTAAGTCAGCAACTGGCAAAAGAAGCACGTGCCCGTAAAAAAACTAATGAAAAAATCTACGTGCTCGATTTTAAAGGGGATACTGCTGCTTCTGCAGTTGAACAGCTACGTGAAGAAATTACGTTGATTCTGGCAACAGCAAAAGCTGGACGCGACCGTGTAATCGTACGCTTGGAAAGTCCAGGTGGTATGGTGCACGGCTATGGTCTGGCAGCTGCCCAACTGGTGCGATTACGTGAAGCAGGATTCCATTTGACGATTTGCGTCGATAAAGTCGCTGCTAGCGGTGGCTATATGATGGCATGTATTGCCAGCGAAATTATTTCTGCCCCGTTTGCGATTGTGGGTTCAATTGGTGTAGTTGCTCAAGTACCGAACTTTAACCGTCTGTTAAAAGACAACAAGATTGACTTTGAACTGTTTACGGCAGGTGAGTACAAACGTACCGTAACCATGTTCGGTGAAAATACTGAAGAAGGTAAAGCCAAGTTTGAAGAAGAAATTCAGCAAACGCATGCGCTGTTTAAGCATTTTGTGGAAAAGTATCGTCCGCAACTCAATGTTGAAAAAGTGGCAACAGGTGAGCACTGGTATGGTCAGGATGCGCTGGATCTAAATCTGGTGGATAAGTTGCAAACATCGGATGAGTATGTGTTGGGTTTATTGCCTCAGCATGATGTGTATACGATCAACACGCGTAAGAAACCAACTTTAGGTGAAAAACTGGGTTTGCAGGCAGCACAAATTGCTGATTCCTTGATCCCTGCAGTGATGAACAAAGTAGTCGACTCGCTGACGAAAGCCAATTCAAATCTGGTTCAGATGCGTGATCCGAAACTTTAATTTATTGCTCTGAAAATGATATGGAAAGCTCACTTCGGTGGGCTTTTTCATTTTTGAAATCAAATCATTATGATATAAGTGAAGTACTTTGATTGAGTCTAGGCTCATATGCTCACGTTTATTTTATTATTGGGATTCTTTAGCATCGTGTTTATTCCGATGTTATGTATGCTCTATGCTGAAGCCAAACTCATAAATAATGATTCGAAGAAGATTCTGTTTTGGCTGAGCTTTCTACCTGGTGCATGTATTTTTCTATTATATGGTGTTTTAAAGCCAAATAATCCACCCGTTACTCCATCGAAAGAATGTGGTGTGGTGCAGTCTTATCAGGTATATAAAACTCGAGGTGGAACTCAGCATGAAAGCCTAATCATTCGCTTCAATGGTGCCAAGTATAGTCGTTATTTATATTTCGATAAGGATTCTGAGAAAATGCCGAAAGGGCAAAGGGTCTGTTTTGAGTATTTAGATAAGTTTAAATACCCACACTTGTCAAAATCTAAGTTTGTTAAATGGATTGACCCTACTGAAATGCCGACCAGCACTGAGGTAAATCAGATAAAATAAAGCATATTTTACTGTTAGAGCAGAAACATGGCTGTCGCTGAAGCATATCTTGCAACGCAAAATTGTTATTTTAATTACGAGTTTGAAGAATTGAATTTGGATGATTTTCCTGAGGAATTATCTGTGTCACTGCGTGGCATGATGTTCCGCCATGAAATTCAATATCCTGATGCAATCTATTTCATTTATTACAGCGAGATATTAACGGGGAGTGAATTGCAAAAAATGAAAGATGATTGGAAGCGATATTGCCCACTTCCATAATTGCAAAACATGAAGGTAATTAAATCCATGATTCAAAACTTTAATTCATGATGATCTAAAAAGCTCACTTTAATGAGCTTTTTTATTTTGTGAAATCAGCATCAGTGCACCCGTAAACATCGACCCAACTGTTGCTAAAAACATATCTTTATGTGCATCCCACATGTCGCCTTGCTGACCATTATAACTTTCTGCCTGGTCAGGGGATAAGCCAATCGCAATCAGCCATTCGATCCATTCATAAATCAGACTGGTTGCCATGACAAATTGAATGACTAACAAAAAAACTGTGAATGGTTTTTGCTGCGGCAGCCAGACCTGAAATAGCCGGTAAAATACTGGGTAAAGTAGAAGGCCAAAAGCTAGGTGCACAAAACGGTCAAACATGTTGCGTGACCAGCCCATGGCAGCATTCAGGTCAAAGCCAAAGAGTGTCTGAGTCCATTCATTATAAGGTACATAAGAATACAGATAATGTGCAGCAACCACATGAATCAGCAGAAAAGCCAGATAAAGGTTGAAACTGAAAAAGCTCAATCCGATTTTATACAGGCACAAGATCAACATAACGATCATAAAAACCGTACCTGTTTGATGGAGCAGATAAGATTCCATTTCTAAAGGATGAATACTGGCAAAGATAATCGCAATTGCCAAAATCCCTAAACTAACAAAATGTTTGCTGCTTAAGCGATGATCCATCATCTATTTCTATATCATTTTTCTTAAAGTTAGACATGATTATAAATAAAAAAAGACGAAGCCGGAGCTTCGCTTTTGGTCTTAACTGTCTAAATTAGATTTTAGCGATTAAGTCTTTAATTTGTTTTGCTTGTTCAGATGCATTACCTGTATAGGTTGCAGGTGTCATTTCAGCCAAACGAGCACGATCTGCTGCAGGAACAGCTTCTAATTCGTTACCGTTTACGAAATCAACCATCATGTCACGAGTCATTGCCTGACCACGAGTCAATGCTTTTAATTTTTCGTATGGTTTTTCAACGTTATAACGACGCATAACCGTTTGAATTGGTTCAGCCAAGACTTCTTGAGCATTGTCTAAGTCTTCATCAATACGTGCAGCATTCAGTTCAAGTTTACCCACGCCTTTTAAGCAAGCTTCAAACGCGATCAAGCTTTGCGCAAAACCTACACCCATGTTACGAAGAACAGTTGAGTCAGTCAGGTCACGCTGCCAGCGAGAAATAGGCAGTTTTTCACCTAGATGCGCAAGAACTGCATTGGCAATACCTAAGTTACCTTCTGAGTTTTCAAAATCAATCGGGTTAACTTTATGCGGCATAGTTGAAGAACCCACTTCGCCTTCTTTTAGTTTTTGCTTGAAGAAACCGAGCGAGATATAACCCCAAACGTCACGGTTAAAATCGATCAAGATGGTATTGAAACGACGAAGCGCATCAAACAGTTCCGCCATGTAGTCATGTGGCTCGATCTGAGTGGTGTACGGATTAAAAGTCAAACCTAAAGATTCAACAAATGCTTGTGAATGCGCAGGCCAGTTGATGTCTGGGTAAGCTGAAAGATGCGCATTGTAGTTACCCACTGCACCATTAATTTTGCCCAGTAGCTCAACTTGTTTGAACTGTTTGATTTGACGGGCAAGACGGTAAGCCACGTTCGCCATTTCTTTACCCAAAGTGGTTGGGCTCGCTGTTTGACCATGTGTACGAGACAACATTGGTTGGTCAGCATGTTTTTCAGCTAATGCAACAATTGAATCAATGATTTGTTGCATAGACTCAACCAGTACATCACGACCGCTTTTCAGCATTAATGCATGAGACAGGTTATTGATGTCTTCAGAAGTACATGCAAAGTGAATGAATTCGCCTGCATTTTTCAGTTCTTCAATGCCTGCAATTTTTTCTTTCAGGAAATACTCAACCGCTTTTACGTCATGGTTAGTCGTACGCTCAATCTCTTTAATGCGGTTTGCATCTTCTTCAGAGAAATTTGCAACGATTGCATCAAGTGCTGCATTGGTTTCAGATGAGAAAGCTGGCACTTCAGTGATTTCAGGACGGTTGGCAAGCGCTTGTAACCAACGCACTTCAACAGTCACACGAGCATGGATCAGACCAAACTCAGAAAGAAAAGGGCGCAGCGCATCACATTTGCTAGCGTAGCGTCCATCTAATGGAGAAAGTGCAGTTAAAGCGTTCATATCGATTCCCTAAATTTTGGAATTAAACGAAAAACGAGATACGCGTACAGCATCAGTTAAACTGCCTGAAACTGTAAGCGCGCGAGATTTTGGATATCCTGTAGCAGCTTGCGCTTGCCAAAAACCATACCCCAGGAACTGCCGCCGAGTTGACGCCATAGGTGTGCCATTTGCAGGCCAGTAAACAATGAAGCACGAATACGGTTGGTGTGACCGGCATCTTTAAAGGCTTCAGCATTACCACGCACCATAATGCGCGGATTAATCTGTCCGGCAGTATCCACATAGGTTTGTGCGAGATTGGCAATGATGCTGGGGTGCATATAGTTATTGTCGAAAAAGGAGAGCTGTCTTAGAATTTTTTGCTGGGATTGTTCAATAATTTCAACAAATTTAGGATTGCTGTAGACCTTCTTTTCTAACTGAAGAAGTGCCATCGCATAGGACATTGGCAGCTTGGTAGAGGAGAGTTTTGGAAGTCTGGATTTTGGGCTGGTATCGAAGGGTTGAGTAATGGAACTTTCTAGGGTTTTTAATCCGAGAGAAATATCAGCCAGCTGATTAAACAAATCCAGGGTCTGGACATTGAGCGAGCCGCTTGGTCGGATATTTAAACTGGCTTTAATCAGCTGTTCAAAATAGAAATTACCACTTTCCCCAATGCTTTGCTGACCGGTTAAAGCAGTCATATGGGTCAGCTGGGTGGCCTGAAACACACCCGCTAACGCCAAAGCACGGTTTTGACGAACATTCAACGCTGTGGCCTGTTGAAAAGGTAATTTCGTCATGCCGACCTCATCCTTATATAAAATCAGGTTTAGGTGCATTGGTATGATGAATCACACCGCCACCCAAACATACTTCACCTGAGTAGAACACCACGCTTTGACCTGGGGTCACAGCTCGTTGTGGCTCATCAAATTCTACCCGAACACCTTGGGGTGTTTCTGGATCCTTATAAATGGTACACGCTTGATCAGGCTGACGATAGCGGGTTTTTGCCGTACAGCGGAAACCTGATTCAGAGATCTCCTGCTCACCAGCTACCCAGTCAATCGCTTCACTCCAAAGCATGGTGCTTTGCATTAGTGGATGTTCATGGCCCTGACCAACCACGAGACGGTTACCCTCGATATCTTTGTGCAGTACAAACCAGGCACCTTCTTCAGCGCCTTTCATACCGCCAATGCCGATCCCGCCGCGTTGACCGAGCGTATAGTACATTAAGCCGTGATGTTCACCAACCTCTTTACCGTCTTCTAGCACGATTTTTCCGGGTTGAGCCGGTAAATATTGCTTCAAGAAGTCATTAAAGCGGCGTTCACCAATAAAACAGATGCCCGTCGAGTCTTTCTTCTTCGCTGTAGCAAGACCTAATTCTTCTGCAATTTTACGCACTTGCGGCTTTTCAATTTCACCAACCGGAAACAGGGTCTTGTTAATTTCACGACCATGAACGGCATGCAGGAAGTAAGTCTGGTCTTTATTGTTGTCTACGCCACGTAATAAAGGTGCATATTGATCACCTTTAGAATTGGTCATGGTTTCACCACGACGACAATAGTGACCCGTCGCAATAAAGTCGGCACCCAGGTTAATCGCATGATCCAGGAAAGCACGGAATTTAATTTCTTTATTACACAAAATATCCGGGTTTGGGGTACGACCAGCCGCATATTCAGCCAGGAAATGCTCGAATACGCGATCCCAGTATTCCATTGCGAAGTTGGCAGTATGCAGTTTAATCCCGATCTTGTCACAAACGGCCTGAGCATCGGCAAGGTCATCCATTGCCGTGCAGTATTCTGTGCCGTCATCTTCTTCCCAGTTTTTCATGAAAAGACCTTCAACCTGATAACCTTGTTGAAGTAGGAGTGCTGCAGACACAGATGAATCTACACCACCAGACATTCCGACGATGACACGTTGTTGCATAGGATTAGGCATCCAAATTTGAAATTAAGGGAGAGTTTTGGTGCTCGTAAATGAGCGATAAAGGGTATTTTTGACCAGAAAGCGCATCTTGTACGGCTTTAATCACCAGCGGACTACGCGCACGAGCTGACTCTTGCAGTTCATCTAAAGTCATCCAGACTGCACCGACAATGTCCGTATCTAAAGTGGCATGTGGATCATAATCAATGGATTTGGCTAAAAAACAGAAGCGAAAATAAGTACGGTCTGGGAACATCGGCGGGGTATAGGTATACATGCCTAAAAGATGGGTCACTTCAACCGTATGTCCGGTTTCTTCCATGGTTTCACGAATTGCGGCCTCGACAATGGTTTCACCGCATTCTACATGACCTGCTGGCTGATTAAATACTGTGTGTGTCACACCTTCTGTATGTTCTTCTACAAAAAGGAATTTTCCGTCTTTTTCGACAACGGTTGCGACAGTGACGTGAGCAGTCCAAGCAGTCATAGAAACAGCACCATGGAAAATGATGCACTATTGTATAAAATTTTGTGGTGTGTGGCTATGTTGAGAGGGGATTTCTTTAGCTACTAAAAAATTATTAGTCTTAAAGAAATAAGCAATTTTATGAAATATTGCCTCTATTTTAAGCGTGAAATACTGAAAATCACTAAAAAAGCTCAATTCAACAGCATTAAGCTTTTATGTGTATAACAAAACTATGAATTATAAAAAATAATTTCTTATAACGTGCATCATGTTAATTGAGAAATATTAGATCTCTTTCATAAATCAAAAAACGATCTTCTTTTTGGTTAATATTTGCACTCCAGATTTCTTAGCATTCGTGCATAATCTGCCGATGAAATACATCGATTCAAACAAGCTTTCTGATCCTCAGTTCAAGCGATACACAGGCATCTCATGGTCAACTTTCTATTTGATGGTTGAGCAATTGCAGAAGCATGTCTCTGCCAAAGGCAGACCGCCCAAGTTAAGCCTGGAGGATCAGGTTCTGCTCTGTCTGAGCTATTGGCGGGAATACCGAACCTTATTTCACGTTGCGACGAGTTACGGGGTTTCAGAGCCCACAGCCTCAAGAATTGTCCGTCATGTTGAAGACTGCCTGATTCGGTCCAATCTGTTTAATTTACCCAAAGATTTACCCGAGGGCGAAGGCATCGACTGGAATGTTGTGATCGTGGATGCCACGGAAATTCCAATCCAAAGGCCTAAAAAAACAGAAGAAAAGCTATAGCGGCAAGAAAA
>NZ_AJXD01000083.1:0-27699 GCF_000264725.1 Acinetobacter sp. HA
ATTGATCGAAAGCTTGCGAGGAAGCTGAGATCAATTGATTTTTCCAGTCAATAATTTGGTTTTGATGAACATCAAATTCAGCACTCAATTCAGCAAGTGTTTTTTCTGCTTTAATCGCAGCAAGTGCTACCTTAGCTTTAAAATCATTTGAATGATTTCTTCTTGGTCTACGTGCCATAAAATACTCCATATATTGATGTTTATAACATCATTTGAGGAGCAGAATATCACTTATAGGAGTTGTTCAAATTTACGGATCCATCTCTCAAATTCATAATATTGATTACAATTCATATAGAATTTCACCTACTTTGTCACATGATTAGTTGATAATTTATTCATACAATTTTAAAAATGTAAAAGAATGCCTATAATTATGAAAAGTTATGTAATTCCAGTTTGCGCTTTATTGGTCGGGGTACTGGGATACTATGTGTATAAGCAAAGTGAAAACAGGCGCCAGCAGGAAATAAGCCGCATCATTACCGATGCCAAGATTTCTTTGCAGGCAATTGAGGGTAAGCATATTCGTCATTAAGACGATATCTGCTTGAGTAAGCTATTAACTGCATAAAATCAATGAACTTTTCAAATGACTGAACAGTTGAAACTTGAATAGAGAATTAAAGTTAAATTTTAGAAACAATAAAAAATCAATGTGTTATAATTCTGAAAACAAAATATTGGATCAGATTTGAGTTATTGTAACCAATTGATTCAATTCATTTATTAATGAGCTGCATAAGGTTATGCAGCTTTTTTGTTTAGTTTTTTTGTGCTTAGTGCATAGTTACTGTTTTGCTGTGCTTTAAGATTACTTGACCCGTCGAATAGCGATGCTGGCATATTCGTTGCTAACTCATCCGCAAAATCCTTTACCTAAGTAAGTAGAAGGATTTTATGGAATGCTCAGGCATAAAGTTTACTCAATAGGGGCTAGGTCATGACGACTCCTAATCCATCTTCCGAAAACATGCTGGAACGTCTGTTCAAACTGAGTGAAAACAAAACCAGTTTCCGTACAGAAGTTCTTGCAGGTGTAACGACATTCTTAACCATGTGTTACATCATTATTGTCAATCCAATGATTTTATCCGAAACAGGGATGGATCATGGGGCTGTCTTCGTTGCAACCTGTCTTGCAGCCGCAATTGGCTGTCTGGTGATGGGTCTTGTAGCAAACTATCCAATTGCGCTTGCACCTGGCATGGGCTTGAACGCTTTCTTTACCTATTCTGTATGTCTGGGAATGGGTGTGCCATGGCAAACTGCATTGGGCGCCGTTTTTGTGTCAGGTCTGGTATTTATTGCCATTAGTATGTTCAAAATACGTGAGGCAATCGTCAATGCTATTCCAATGTCCTTAAAACTGGCGATTGGTGGTGGTATTGGTTTGTTCCTTGCGCTTATCGCGCTGAAAAACGCAGGAATTATTGTCGATAACCCAGCAACTTTAGTTGGTCTAGGCGACCTTAAACAGCCATCGGTATTGCTTGCATTACTTGGTTTCTTAATGGTTGTGGTGATGCATCACTTTAAAGTTCGTGGTGCAATTATCATCAGTATTTTAGTACTGACGGGCATTTCGGCTGCCATGGGCCTGAGCGAATTTAAAGGTGTGGTCGGTGCTGTACCTTCAATTGCGCCAACCTTTATGCAAATGGACTTTGAAGGTTTGTTTACTGCAAGCTTGATCGGTGTCATCTTCGTATTCTTCTTGGTCGATTTATTCGACTCGACAGGTACTCTTGTTGGTGTTTCTCACCGCGCAGGTTTATTAAAAGATGGTAAATTACCTCGCTTGAAAAAAGCACTATTTGCTGACTCATCTGCAATTGTGGCAGGTGCAGCATTAGGTACGTCTTCAACTACACCATATATTGAGTCTTCAGCAGGTGTAGCTGCAGGTGGTCGTACAGGCTTAACCGCAGTGATTGTCGGTTTCTTGTTTATTGCCTGCTTATTCTTGGCACCACTTGCTCAATCTGTACCAAGCTTTGCAACAGCACCAGCCCTTTTGTTTGTGGGTGTGTTGATGATTCAAGGTATCGTGCATATTGATTGGGACGATATTACAGAAGCTGTTCCAGCATTCTTGACTATCGTATTCATGCCATTCACGTATTCAATTGCTGATGGTATAGCGATGGGTTTTATCAGCTATGCTTTGATTAAATTACTCACAGGTAAGGCTTCAACTGTACCGTATATGGTGTGGATTGTAGCTGTGCTTTGGGCATTGAAATTCGCGCTATTCGGTGGCTGATTTTTGTCAAATTCAGAAAGGGTGTAAACTCAGTTTGCGCCCTTTTTTATTTTTCTCAGGTTTAATCAGGAGTAGTGATGAACCGTCTTGAATTAATACAGGCGATGCCAAAAGCAGAGCTGCACGTGCATATTGAAGGTACTTTTGAACCTGAGTTAATGTTTGCAATTGCACAACGTAATGAGATTGCCATTCCTTACCAGTCGGTTGAGGAAGTCAGGCAGGCCTATAATTTCCATAATCTGCAATCCTTTTTAGATATTTATTATGCTGGTGCCAATGTTCTGATTTATGAACAGGATTTTTACGATCTGGCCTGGGCATATTTTGAAAAATGTGCCGAAGACAATGTTGTACATACCGAAATGTTCTTCGATCCACAAACCCATACCGATCGTGGAATTGCTTTCGAAACGGTACTGAATGGTCTGCAACGTGCGTGTGATGATGCCGCAGAAAAACTCGGTATTACTTCACATCTGATCATGTGTTTTTTGCGTCATCTCAGTGAAGCAGCAGCATTTGAAACTCTAGAACAGGCTTTGCCATATAAAGATCAAATTATTGGGGTGGGGCTGGATTCAAGTGAAGTTGGACATCCGCCCTCTAAATTTGAACATGTCTTTGCTAAAGCGCGTGAAGCAGGTTTCCTGATTGTGGCACATGCGGGTGAAGAAGGTCCGGCAGAATATGTCTGGGAAGCTTTAGATCTGTTGAAAGTGAACCGTATTGATCATGGTGTACGTTCTGAGGAAGATCCGGCATTGATGCAGCGTTTGATTGCAGAAAAAATGCCGCTGACAGTATGCCCACTGTCAAACTTAAAGCTTTGTGTGGTAGATGATATGCAGCAACATAATATTCGTCGCCTGTTACAGCAGGGCGTGCATGTCACTGTGAATTCGGATGATCCATCTTATTTTGGTGGTTATATGAATGACAATTTCATTGCTATTGCTGAAGCTTTGGATCTAAGCAATGATGAGTTAAAACAGTTAGCGATCAATTCTTTTGAAGCCTCATTTATCAGTGAAGCAGACAAGGCCAACTGGATTAGCAAGATCAAAGTATTGGTCTAAGTAAACTATATATAAGAGGTGGAGTTCGCTCCGCCTTTTTTCTGTTGAATGAGTAAATTCATGAAAAAATATATTATCGCGATATCTGTGGCTGTTTTGGCTTTCTGGACACATAGTCATGCCGATATAAGTCTGACTCAAAAAGCTTTAAAGCCAGTGATTGTCTATCAATGTGGGCAAGAACTCAAAGACTCCAAAGTCTGGAAAGTTTCGACCTATCTGATGCAGGACACTAATAAAGCCAAACTGGAACACAATGTCTGTGATTGTGTGGGTGAACATGCTTTAAAAGATGTGCCGGCATCAACTTTGCTTAAAGCAACAGTAAATGAAGAAGCGAAAAACCAGTTGGCACGTCAAGCTGTAGCGAATAGTCTGAAAGGCTGTGTACAGGAATTAGTGAAATAGGTCAGGGTTTTCAATGGGCGTCGTTTAATTGCACAACTGACTCCATGGGCTGAAATAGTGATTTATTCACGCTTTAATTTTCGGCAAAATAGTGCATCTTTAATTCACAACATAGGATTTACAGTGAAAAAATTAGCAGCTGTACTTGCACCCATGGCTTTTGTTTTAACTGCTTGTGTTACCACTGATGGTACAATAGGTACAACAGGTTCAACTGCTGCAACTACAGCGAACGGCTTGGCAATGGCTGCAGTCAAAGTAGGCGTGCAAGCAAAATGCGTCACTGAAATCAACAATAATACCTACTGGAAAACAGCATCTAAGTTGATGACTGAAACTCAGCAGACTGAATTACAAAACGAAGTATGTTCATGTGTAGCTGAGAAAGCGACTACTAGCGTAACAGCAGCTGACCTGGTTATTGCTGCAATGGACAAAACTTCTCAAGCAACCTTGGTAACTAAAGTGGTAAGTAGCACATTGAATGCCTGTGTTGTAGAAACTTTGAAAAACTAAGCAAGATTTGCTTAAATGAGCGGCCACTTTGGCCGCTTTTATATTTGGGCTGAATAATTGAAGGAAATATGATGCGAATTGCAGGTGTAGATGAGGCAGGGCGTGGTCCATTGGTGGGTTCAGTGGTGGCGGCTGCAGTTATTCTTGATCCGAATAATCCGATTGAAGGCCTGAATGACTCGAAAAAACTCACTGAAAAGAAACGTGAGAAGTTATTTATTGAAATTCAGGAAAAAGCATTGGCTTGGGCAATTGCCGAAGCATCTGCAGCAGAAATTGATGAACATAATATTTTGCAGGCTTCATTGCTGGCGATGCGTCGTGCGATAGAAGCACTTGATATTCAACCAGATCATGTACTGGTTGATGGCAACAAGATTCCTCGAGGTTTGGCGATGAGTTGTGATGCTGTCATTGGTGGGGATGCACTGCATGCCGAGATTTCAGCAGCAAGTATTCTGGCTAAGGTAACTCGTGATCATCAGATGGTTGAAATGGATCATAAATTCCCACACTTTGGTTTTGCCAAGCACAAAGGTTATCCAACCAAAGCACATTTTGAAGCAATTGCCTTGCATGGGGTAATTGAAGAGCATCGACGCAGTTTTGGTCCTGTGCGTAAAGCCATTGCAGCTATGCAAGAACAGAGTGAACTGGAGCTATAAGACATTTATAGAATATTTTATAAATACATAGAATGTCTAAGTGAAGTGCGGTAAAAAGTGTAGAAAAAAATAAAAGCGGCCTAGAGCCGCTTTATTATTTTTCGCAGAAATTAACGATTAAAGTTATTCTGAGAAGAGGTATCATCTTCAAATGAAGGCTGATAGTCCTGGTCAATATGTTGAAGATGCTCATGCATTGCACGTTCATGCTGAATACGCTGGTAAATTTCTTCACGGTGGACAGAAACTTCCTTTGGCGCATTCACCCCAATACGTACCTGGTTGCCCTTTACGCCAAGCACAGTCACGCTGACTTGGTCTCCAATCATCAAAGTTTCTCCGACACGGCGAGTCAGAATCAGCATGTTTATCTCCTTGCAAAACGCTAAACGTGCATTCAATTTAGAATGTATGTTGAAACACAACTTGAAATCACAAGAGAAAATCGAACAGATCACCACGCACCATCTTGGTTGGGATTATCATCTATTTAAATTTTCTATAAATCCTCGCCCTTAATATAACAGAGCCACTATAAAAAAAACTATAGTGGCTCTGATTTTTTATGAAGTTTTGCAAAATAATGTCAGACAACGACAATAAATTACAAATCAATCATTAAGCACGTGCGCTTGATTCGCCAGACTCACGATCTAGACCAAATGCAGTGTGAAGTGAACGTACCGCAAGTTCTAGGTAGTTTTCTTCAATGATCACTGAAATTTTAATTTCAGAAGTCGAGATCATCAGAATGTTAATGCCTTCGTCTGCAAGAGCAGTAAACATTTTGCTTGCTACGCCTGCATGTGAACGCATACCTACACCCACGATTGACACTTTTACGATGTCATCACGAGTCGCTACTTCACGTGCACCAATCGCTTGCGCTGTTTCTTCAAGGATTTTTTTCGCTTTTGCAAGCTCGCCACGGTTGACTGTGAACGTGAAGTCGGTGGTGCCATCTTCTTCAACGTTTTGGATGATCATATCGACTTCGATATTGGCATCACCAATTGGTTTTAAAATTTTAGAGGCAATACCTGGTTCGTCTGGAACACCCAGAATAGTCAGTTTAGCTTCGTCACGGTTAAACGCGATACCAGAGATAATTGGCTGTTCCATGTTGTCTTCCAATTCAGTAGTGATAAGGGTTCCGACGTTGTTTTTGAAGTCTTCATCAAACGCGCCATCGTTGTCGTTGTCGAAGCTTGAAAGTACACGTAATGGCACTTGGTATTTACCTGCAAACTCAACTGAACGAATCTGAAGGACTTTAGAACCAAGGGATGCCATTTCCAGCATTTCTTCAAACGAAATACGGTCAACTTTTTTCGCTTTTGGTGCAACACGCGGATCAGTTGTATAAACACCATCTACATCTGTGTAAATTTGGCATTCATCAGCTTTTAATGCAGCGGCAAGTGCAACACCAGAAGTATCTGAACCACCACGACCTAGAGTCGTTGTGTTGCCATTGGCATCAAAGCCTTGGAAACCTGCCACGACAATGACACGGCCAGCATCTAGGTTTTCAGTCAAAACATCGGTATCAATCGCTTCAATACGAGCCTTGGTGAAAGCGCTGTCGGTTTTAATCCCAACCTGGCGACCAGTCAAAGATTTAGCTTCAACACCGATCGAGTTCAATGCCATTGCTAACATCGAAATCGTTACCTGTTCACCGGTAGAAACCATTTGGTCAAGTTCGCGCGGGTCAGGGGTTTCGGTAATGGCTTTCGCTAAAGCAAGTAAGCGGTTGGTTTCACCACTCATAGCTGATACAACAACAACCACCTTGTGGCCGTGGTCATGCCAGCGCTTCACACGACGAGCAACATTTAAAATGCGCTCGGGAGTACCCATTGAGGTACCGCCATATTTTTGAACGATTAATGCCATAGTTGTTCCATTCAAACCATGACCCTGATGTTCCAATCAGGGTCAGTTACACAAAATGAAGTTTTTATTTTGCTTCAAGCCAAGCTGCTAGATCAGCCATCACTGTTGCAAACTTCTCGTTAAGTGGCGCGCCACCTTGTGCCAAGTCAGGTTTACCACCACCTTTACCACCAAGCTCAGTTGCCAAGTGTTTGATGATGTCACCCGCTTTAATAGAAGCAGTAAAATCTTTCGCCACAGATGCGATCAAGCTCACCTTGTCACCCTCTACACCTGCAAGAACAATCACTGCATTTTCTAATTTAGATTTCACACCATCGTGCAAGTTACGAAGTGCTTTTGCATCCATGCCTTGAACGGTTGTGATGAGTGTTTGACGACCTGCAATCGTTTGAACTTGGCTTAACAGTTCACCCGCTTGTAGGCTTGCCAATTTTTGATTCAGTTGTTCGATTTGTTTTTGCAAGCTTGATGCTGTGTCAACAATCGCTTCAACTTTCTCTAAAGTTTGGTCTTTTTGTGCTTTCAATAAGCCATTAATCGTGTTGATATCACGATCCACTTTTTGAGTAACTTCAATTGCTTTAGTGCCTGTCACCGCTTCAATACGACGCACACCTGCTGCAACACCACCTTCAGAGGTGATCTTGAACAGGCCGATGTCACCTGTACGTTTTACGTGAATACCACCACACAGTTCGATTGAGAAGTTTTTCTCTTCAATCACTGAACCCATAGACAGTACGCGAACTTCGTCACCGTATTTTTCACCAAACAACATCATCGCACCTTTTGCTTTCGCAGATTCGATATCAAGCAGTTCAGTGGTTACAGGGGTGTTGGCAATCACTTCAGCATTTACAAGACGTTCAATTTCTTGTAGCTGTTCAAATGTCACAGGTTGGTCGTTGGCAAAGTCGAAACGTAATACGTCAGATGCAACCAAAGAACCTTTTTGTTGTACGTGTTCACCAAGAATTTGACGCAGTGCAGCATGCAGAAGATGCGTTGCAGAGTGGTTACGTGCAGTCGCTGCACGGATGTCTGCTTTTACAGTTGCTTCTACGTTTTGAGTAACTTTGAGGTTACCCATGGTTACGATACCTTGGTGAACGAATGCACCACCAGATTTCTTGGTGTCTTGAACTTCGAAAATACCGGTATCGTTTTTGAAGATCCCTGTATCACCGATTTGACCACCGCTTTCTGCATAGAAAGGCGTTTGATTCAGTACGATCAGTGCTTCGTCGCCTTCAACCACTTCATCGACTTGCTCGCCATCTTTATAGATTGCGATGATTTGACCTTCGCCTGCAGTTGCATCGTAACCTTCAAACTGAGTTTCGCCTTCAACTTTAACCACGCTGTTATAGTCGATGGCAAATTTGCCTGCATCACGCGCACGTTGACGTTGTGCCGCCATTTCAGTTTCAAAACCAGCTTCATCGATCGTCAAATCACGTTCACGCGCGATGTCAGCTGTAAGGTCTGTTGGGAAGCCGTAAGTGTCGTAAAGTTTGAACACCACTTCACCTGGAATCACAGAACCTTTTAAGTTTGCAAGTTCGCCTTCAAGCAATTTCAAACCTTGCTCAAGTGTTTTTGCAAATTGCTCTTCTTCTTTCAGAAGTTGCGCTTCGATACGTGCTTGGTTCGCTGCAAGTTCAGGATACGCAGCACCCATCACTTCAATCAAAGGCTTCAACATTTTGTGGAAGAATGAACCTGTCGCACCCAATTTGTTACCGTGACGCACTGCACGGCGGATGATACGACGTAGCACATAACCACGACCTTCGTTCGATGGGTTTACGCCATCAGCGATGAGGAATGAACATGAACGTGCATGGTCAGCCACCACTTTAAGTGACGCAGGGTATTCAACCGGTTTGCCTTCAGCTTGTGCTTTTGCTTCAAGTTCAGCCGTATCTAAACCAATGATTTCAGCAGCTGCTTTTAACAAGTGCTGGAATAGGTCGATTTCGTAGTTTGAGTTCACATGTTGTAGAACTGCAGAAATACGCTCTAAGCCCATGCCTGTATCCACAGAAGGCGCTGGAAGAGGGTGGAGTACGCCATCTGCAGTACGGTTGAACTGCATGAATACGTTGTTCCAGATCTCAATGAAACGGTCGCCATCTTCTTCAGGTGTGCCCGGTAAACCGCCCCAGATGTGATCGCCATGGTCATAGAAAATTTCAGAACATGGACCACATGGACCTGTATCGCCCATTGCCCAGAAGTTATCTGATGCGTATTGACCGCCTTTGTTATCGCCAATACGGATAATGCGAGATGCATCTAGGCCAATTTCTTTGTTCCAGATCTCAAATGCTTCGTCGTCTGTATGGTAAACAGTGGCATAAAGTTTATCTTTTGGCAGACCTAGCCATTGCTCAGATGTTAAGAAATCCCAAGCAAATTTGATTGCATCACGTTTAAAGTAGTCACCAAACGAGAAGTTACCCAACATTTCAAAGAATGTGTGGTGACGCGCTGTGTAGCCAACGTTATCTAAGTCGTTGTGTTTACCGCCTGCGCGTACGCATTTTTGTGAAGATGTCGCACGGACATAATCGCGCTTTTCCAGACCTAAGAAGCAGTCTTTAAACTGGTTCATACCGGCGTTGGTAAACAATAATGTTGGGTCGTTGGCAGGAACCAGAGAACTCGACGCGACACGTGTATGCCCTTGCGATTCAAAGTAGCTTAAAAAAGCTTCGCGAATTTCAGCTGATGTCATAAAACGAGTACTCACAACCAAGTCACTCCATAATTTCTGATTGGGCAAAAGCAGTGCAGTCTGACAAGAAGGTTGGTTCTTTGCTGCAATGCGGGGCTTAAATTTTTAAAAACGCCAAATTATAACGGAAAATGCCTGTTCGACCAATGATTTTCATATTTATAGATCATAAAACTCTAAGGAATGAATATTGGTAAATTCTGCAAAATGACCTGTAAAATCAAAAGCTATTGTCAGAACAGCAATTTATTTAAAATCTGTCAGGATTAAAGAGAATATTCACGATTATAAAACATAAATTATTCGGTGAAATATTGGACATACTGTGTAAATTTTAAAGGATTTGGCTGAATAGTTATCAGTCAGCTGCATAATTCTATTAATATAGGGCACTCAAAGTTTTATGCTGCTTAAGGGAATGTCGATGCAACGTATCGCAATTAATGGTTTTGGGCGAATCGGACGCAATGTGTTACGTGCATGGTTTGAAAATCCGAAAGATTTTAATTTTGACATCTTTGCCATTAATGACATTGCCGATGTGGAAACTTTACTGCATCTGTTCAAATACGACACCACTCATGGCCGCTTTCCAGGGCAGGTCGACCTCAGCTATGAACAGGAACGTGTTTATCTGCATGTGTCTTATCAGGATGCCAGTTTAAAAGTCGAAGTCCTGCGTCAAGCCAGCCCAGCTCAGATGCCATGGCAGGAGCTGAATGTTGATGTGGTACTGGAATGTACCGGTCTGTTCCGTTCCCGTGAAGCAGCGACCCAGCATATTACTGCCGGTGCCAAACGTGTGATCATTGGTGCAGCGCCGTTTGACAGTGTAGATGCTGCGATTGTTTATGGCGTGAACCATCGTGATGTGAAAAACAGTGACCAGATCATTTCCAGCGTATCTTGTACCACGCAGGCATTAGTGCCGCTGGTTAAAATCATAGATGATGCTTTCGGTATTGATACCGCGCTAATGACTGAAATTCATGCGGTCACTGCGGATCAATCAGTCCTAGACCATGCACATCGCGACTTACGTCGTGCTCGAGCTTCAGGGCAAAATATTATTCCGACGACTTCTTCGGCTTTAGGTGCCTTAAAACGCGTAATGCCGAAAATGGAAAACCGGATTGATGGTTACTCGATTCGTGTACCGACCATTAATGTGGCAGCCATTGATTTAACTTTTGTGACTCAAGCCAATATTACCGATCATCAGCTGAATGACGTCCTAATCAAAGCAGCAGCTCACGACTATACTGAAATCATGTCGATCACGGATGAACCTTTAGTCTCTTCCGATTTTAATCATTCACCGTATTCATTGATTGTGGATATGACCCAGACCCTAGTCGTAGGCAAGCAGGCCAAAGTATTTGCCTGGTATGACAATGAATGGGGTTATGCCAACCGGTTACTAGATTTATGTCATTCCTTTAATGCATAAAGCGCTCTAATCTATGGCTTAAGTAAATTTTATTCTTAAGTATATTGATGTATAAAGAAAATTAATCTACTTTGCCAGTCGATATCTGGTGCTGGCATTCCGATAAAATCGTTACAATATCGCCTGTTTTTTTGATTATGATAAAACTCAGGCGACCAACTAGAAGAGCAAAAGCAATGTTATTAATGTGGGGCTTTATTACACTCCTGACACTGGCGGTGATTTTCCTGATCTGGCTGCAGTTCAATCAGGTTGAAACTGGTCCTGAATTGGAGGGTGTTGCGGTCGAGCAAAAGGTCGCAAATCTGGAAGATAATCTAAAAAAGACCTTAGAGATTATGCAGGATCTGGCGAAGAAAATGCATGTACAGCAAGAAGTACTGGACCAGACCACGAACAAACTAAAACAGGTCGAATTACAGAATGCCGAGCTGGTGCATCTGCTGGCAAAAGTAGTTGAACCAAAACAATAATCTTCGAAAATGGTTTTCTGATTAAGCAGTCTAAAAGAGCAGGCTGCACAAAACTCCTGCCGAAATTACACTCATTATAATGGTAGGCAGCATGCTGAAACCTGATGTATTACATATAGATGTAGGCTAAATTTAATCTAATAACGAACTGTATTTTTATAAGAAGTGCAGGGTACTGTCCTATTAACTTCAAATTTGCCTGAATAGTGCTGTTTTCTTAGGTATTCAAATCCGTGCAGTTTGTATTTATGCGGGATTTTTTTAAACATTTAAAAATTAATTTTTCTGAAGTATTTGCTGGTTATTTTGGAAAGTATAGAGTTCAAGATAAAACCTTAAAGTTTTTTTTAAGGAATAAATTTTTTAAAATCATGTTGATAGTTTAGCTTTTGATATCTTTTTAATCGACTTGGCCCAAGTCTTCACCGCTGGATTTTCATTATCAATGTTAGTCATTTGATCAGTCAGAGAAAATTATAAAAATTGCGATGCACAGCCTAAATGATCGTGCTAGACTAGGAGAAATCGGGTGTGCTCCCGATTTTTTTATGCGGATTTGTTCCGCGCTGACAAGAATTTAGGTTTACAACATGCCCATTTCAGAGACATGGTTATTACCTGATGGTGTAGCTGATGTATTACCAGAACAAGCGCAAGTCATTGAGCATTTGCGTCGTAAATCACTGGATTTCCTCGCATCTCGAGGTTATCAGTTGGTGTACACGCCATTCATTGAATACATTGAATCTTTATCTTCTCTCTCAGAATCGAATCAGGATTTAGACTTAGCCACTTTTAAAGTGATCGACCAGCTTTCTGGTCGTTTGCTTGGTGTGCGTGCCGATATGACACCACAAGTGGCTCGTATCGATGCGCATGTACATCCAGTGGAAGGTGTAGCTCGTTACTGCTACGCAGGTACGGTTTTACATACCAAACCCCAGGGTTTTAACACCACGCGTGCACCGCTGCAGTTGGGTGCAGAATTATTCGGTTCAGACAGTATTGATGCCGATGTAGAAATGATTGACCTGATGGTGAGTCTGATTCAGGAATCTGGTCTGGCAGATGGTATTCACCTTGACTTGGGTCATGTCGGTCTGTTCCGTAGTCTTGTAGCTCAAGCGGGCTTAAGTAAGGCAGCTGAACGTCAATTGTCTGACCTATATCAGCGTAAAGCATTGCCAGAACTGCAAGAGTTTACTGCAACCCTGAACCAAGGCCATGATTTCTACGTATTGGGTCGCTATGCAAGTGATTTGAATGCATTACAAACACAATTGAGTACTGAAGTACTGGCAAATCCAGACTTTAAACAGGCACTGGATGCATTGATCAACACTCAACAGGAAATCCAGGCACGCTGGCCGAATCTGGAAATTGGTGTCGATGTGGTTGAATTGCGTTCTTACCATTACCACACTGGCCTGATGTATGCCGTGTATGCACCAAACCGTGCTGCACCACTGGCACAAGGTGGCCGTTATGACGGTATTGGTCAACACTTTGGTCGTGCCCGTCCTGCAACCGGTTTCTCTTGTGACTTGTATAGCTTAAGTGCAGGCAAATTTGAAACTGCACAGATTATTGTTGCACCTAAAGGCAATGATGCTGCTTTGCTTGATGCGATTCAGGCAACACGTGCACAAGGCTTAAGTGTAATTCAGTTATTAGGTAATGATGGTTTAAACTCGGTGCCGTATGCAACTCACCAGCTGGTGAATGTTGACGGTGAGTGGACAGTCAAAACAATTTAATGGTCAGGCTCAGTATTCATGTCGCTGGGCCAGGCTTTTCAACTTTAACAGCATGATGTAATGAGGCTATTATGGGCAAGAATGTTGTGGTACTTGGTACCCAATGGGGCGACGAAGGTAAAGGTAAAATCGTCGACCTGCTCACAGATCAAGCGGCAGCAGTTGTACGTTATCAAGGCGGTCACAACGCAGGCCATACTCTTGTAGTTGGTGGTAAAAAGACAGTTCTTCACCTCATTCCATCAGGTATTTTACGTGAAAACGTACTGTGCTTAATTGGTAACGGTGTGGTTCTTTCACCTGAAGCGCTCATCAAAGAGATGGATATTCTTGAAAAAGAAGGCGTGCCAGTTAAAGAACGTTTACGTATTTCGCCAAACTGTCCTTTGATTCTTCCAAACCATATTGCGCTTGATCAAGCACGTGAAATCAAACGTGGTAATGCAAAAATTGGTACGACTGGTCGTGGTATTGGCCCAGCTTACGAAGATAAAGTGGCTCGTCGTGCAATTCGTGTTGCTGATCTGGTACGTGGTGGTGAACATCTTAAAGCGCAGTTAACTGAGCTTCTTGAATACCATAACTTCCAGTTAACTCAATTCTACGGCGTAGAAGCAGTTAAGCTTGAAGAAGTACTTGCACTTTGCGACCAATGGCGTGAAGTGGTTGCGCCGCTTGTTATCGACGTAACAGGTGAGTTGCATAAATACCGTAAAAACGGTGACAACATCATGTTTGAAGGTGCGCAAGGTTCACTTCTTGACGTTGACCACGGTACATATCCGTACGTGACTTCTTCAAATACGACTGCGGGCGGCGTAAGCTCAGGTTCAGGTCTTGGTCCATTACACCTCGATTATGTATTGGGTATTACCAAAGCATACACAACACGTGTAGGTGCTGGTCCATTCCCAACTGAACTTGTGTACGATGCTGCAAATGATGTTGGCGATGCAATCGGCAAACACTTAGGTACTGTAGGTTCAGAATTTGGTGCGTCTACTGGTCGTCAACGTCGTTGTGGCTGGTTCGATGCTGAAATCCTGCGCCGTTCAGTAGAAGTAAACTCACTTTCTGGTATTTGCCTGACTAAACTTGACGTTCTTGACGGTTTAGAAGAAGTAAAAATCTGTGTAGGTTACGAAGCTGCTGATTCTGGCTGTGTAGGTTCTTCTGATGCACTTGCATTCGAAACTTTAAAACCGATCTACGAAACGATGCCAGGCTGGTCTGAGTCTACTTTCGGTGCCAAATCATTAGATCAATTGCCACAAGCTGCAATTAATTATGTGAAACGTCTTGAGCAATTGATTGAATGTCCAATCGACATCATTTCAACTGGTCCAGACCGTGAAGAAACAATTGTTCTTCGTCATCCGTTTGATGCTTAATCCTTTAAGCTGAAATGAGAAAAACCCTGTGAATTTCACAGGGTTTTTTTATAACGTATCGAGTAAGGAATACGGGCGCACGACTAAAGTTGCATCACAGAGTGATGTGTAATGCTGCTGTGCTTGTTAGAATAAATATTAAAGAAATTATAAGAGCTTGCAGGATGCAAAAAAATATCTCGGCAACCATGTTCTATTCGTTGCTGTTTGCCATGGGCGGGGCGCCCACCATTGCCATGCTGATTATTCGTGCTCAAACCAGTAATCCTGAAATTATCTATAATGCGCTGGTGGGCTTAAGTGTCATTATTGCCTGCATATTGGTGCCAATGATCCTGATCCAGAACGCTATCCTGTTTGCCAAGCGCAAAAGTGAAAGTCTGGAGTTGAAGATCCAACCTTTGAGCCAGTTTTATCTGGTTTTAAATGTACTTTGTCTAATTTATTGGCTTGGCATACAATTCATCACCTGAAATATTACATAAATGCTAAAAAGATGAAGTAATTACACGTTTCAGCTATAGCGATGTTTCAATTATAATTTTTAACAAGTATTGTGCCTTGAAACTGGGGTGGAGAATCTATAATGAAAAATAATTTTTTGTTCAGCATGTGTGCGGCCACAGTCGTCACTTTATCAGGTTGTACCACTGTCGCTGATATAGCGGGCGCGGATACATCAACCTTAAACGCTGTAGCGACACAAGGCTTTAACAAGACCGTTCAGGAAGCACGTGCTGCCAATACACTGGATACGTCTTCTGCTACCTATAAGCGTATCAACACCGTATTTAACAAATTGCGTCCTTATGCAGACCAACTAAACCAGACAGGCACCCGATTTGACTGGCAGCTGGCTGTACTGAAGAGCGATCAGGTCAATGCTTATGTTGCACCAGGCGGTAAGGTAGTGTTCTATACAGGTATCGTCAATAAATTGAACTTAACTGATGCTGAAATTGCAGCAATTATGGGTCATGAAATGGTGCATGCGCTAGAAGAGCATTCTAAACAGAAGATTGGTGCTCAGGCACTGACTGACTTGGCTTTGGGCATTGGCCTGAGTGCGGCAGGTGTGGGTCAGGGTGGTGCAGCAGCTGCACAACTAGGCAGCCAGATTGGTATTGGTCTGCCATACTCACGTAATCTGGAAAGCCGTGCTGACCAAGGTGGCTTAATGTTGATGGCTCGTGCAGGTTATAACCCGAATGCTGCAATTACCCTGTGGGAAAAAATGAGTAAGCAAACCAGTAGTGGTGTCGCGTTCTTATCGACTCACCCATCAAGCAGCCAGCGTATTGCCGCAATGCGTCAAAATCTGCCAGCCGCAATGCAGATTTATAACCAACGTAAATAATTATTGCTTGAATCATAAAAAAAGCAGGGTAGAGGCTCTGCTTTTTTTATGCCTGAATAAAATATATAGGCAACAAAAAAAGGCAAAGTTTTCACTTTGCCTTTTGCACTTCAGATCAATCGATCTTAGTGGTGGTGACCGCCTGCACCGTGTACGTGACCATGGTCAAGTTCTTCTTGAGAAGCTTCACGGATTTCCACGATTTCAACGTCGAAAGTCAGGTCTTGGCCAGCAAGTGGGAAGTTCGCATCAACAACAATGTTTTCGCCTTCAACTGCTTTAACAGTTACGATTTGAACGCCGTCATCAGTTTGCGCCTGGAATTGCATACCAGGTTGGATGTTGTCCACACCCTGGAACATTTTCGCAGGAACTTCTTGTACTAGCTCTGGGTTGTATTCGCCATAGCCTTCAGCTGCTGGAACAGTTACAGTGAATTTGTCGCCTACAGTTTTACCAAGTAGTGCATTTTCAAGGCCAGGAATGATGTTGCCTGCACCATGCAAATATGCAAGTGGTTCACCTTGAGATTTATCGAGAGTTTCACCCTCTGCGTTAGTCAATGTGTAGTGGAAAGAAACCACGAGGTCATTTGCAACTGCAGTCATGATATTGATCCAATCAAATTTTTTAAGAGATACATCATAAAGTGAAATTGAGTTTTTGTAGACTAAAATTAGCAAAAAAAATGCAATTTCCCTATATAAATGCTGATTTTTTCATTGATGGGGGCGCATCTGTAAATTTCAATGCAATTTTATCTTCGGCGAGATTTTTCTTGTAACGAAGTCTTTTACCGTCATTACCCCAGCCTGAGTATAGCCCAAGATCGTGGCCTGATGCAGCCGGTATAATGAAACATACATCGACTTGGCGACAAAGCCCTGTACATTGACCTGACCGAGTAATTCACCTACGGCTTTATTTTCACTTAAGGACACCAGAGAACCTTTATCCGAGAAGACAAACATCGGTAACTGTGTCTGACCATTCGCACGTAATCGTAAAGAATTGACAAGGAAACTGGCCTGCTGGCTGGCAACCTGTGCACGTGGTCCCAAGACGGGTTCATCAGCTCTAGGCTTGCAATGTGCACAATCTCCAAAGGCAAAAATATTCGGATCTGCGGTCGTCTGCAATGTCGCATAAACTTTAAGGCGATGAATATTGTCTCTTTCCAGTCCCTCAAGTTGCGTGAGTACCTCAGGCGCCTTGATTCCGGCTGCCCAGACTTTTACTTCTGCTTCCAAACTTGAACCATCTGCAAAATAAATATGCTCTTCATCGACTTTAGCCACACGATGTTGAGTTAGTACTTCAATACCTAGCTGTTTCAGCTGCTTCATCGTGTGCTCAGCAACTTTGGGAGACAGGGCAGGAAGAATACGATCTGCAGCTTCAATCAGGGTAATTTTGACCTTATTCGGATCGATCTTGTTTAGACCATATTTATGAAAATTATTCTTGGCAGAAACCAGTTCTGCTGCCAGTTCAACGCCTGTAGCACCTGCACCAATAATGGCAATTTTCAGTTCACGGCTATCTGCTTCATTCTGGGCATTTAAGTAAAGATGCAGCAGGTCTTGCTGGAAAATATCCGCCTGTTCGCGACTGTCGAGGAAATGACAGAACTGTTTGACACCTTTGGTATTAAAGTCATTTGAAGTGGAGCCTAAAGCAAGCACCAAGGTGTCATAGTCAATATTTCTATTCTTGGTAGGTTGGACTTTTTTAGAAAAGTATTCGGTTTCAACCAAAATCTGTTTGGTTTCACGGTCAATATTTTTAAACGTGCCCAGAACAAATTCATAATGATTTGCTGCGGCATGGGCAAAATAATTGGTTTCTTCTTCATGCGGATTGAGTGTTCCCGCTGCAATTTCGTGAAGAAGAGGTTTCCAGATATGGGTCAGCTTCTGGTCGATCAGGGTAATCTGGGCCTTACCATTTCTGCCTAAGCTTTGTCCTAACTGGGTAGCCAGTTCCAGACCACCTGCACCACCACCTACAATCACAATTTTATGGGCTGTCATACCTTATTAACCTATTTATTTTTTTAATGAAATAGAAAGAAAACATACTATGACAGGCTTAAAATAAGGTCTTGATAAGAATTGTTATACAGCTTACAAATTGTAGCAATTCAAGGATATAAATTAATAATGTCTTTTATGGAGGTTGTTATTGGTAAAATTAAAAATAAATGTAGGCAATAAAAAAGGACGGCTAATTAATATAATTACCATCCTTTGTCTGTCTCAGATTTTATTTGCCAATCGGATACAATATAACGTCTGCGTTCGTATTTGAGAATAGGCCAAATAACCATTGCAGGAACTTTTCAAAGAAATTCGCTTCTTCAATATCGACCTGATCTTCAATCAGGATGGTACGAATCAACTGATTATTCTGATAGACGTTTACCGTTGCCAATTGCATGACTTTTGCCAGTGGCGCGGTCAGTTGGGTCTCATTCACTTCAATGTTTAAGTGGGTCTGAGTTTCGCGTAATGGCTCAATGCTTTGTAGAGTACCATTCCCTGTATCTAACATCACGCGTTGAGTACTTTGATCAAACTGGTTCAGGTCAATGCTATAGCTCTGATCATAGAGTGAAGTAGTAATTAATTCAGGTTTTTGGTCGCTACCTTAAACATTTTCAGGGTAGATTGAACCACAGGCAGTTCAGCCAGCACTTGCTTGTCCTTAAGTGCTACCTCATTGCGGGTATAGGTATAGGCCAGATTCATTAGCTTATGAGCGACTTCCGCACGTTTTACCGCACTTTTGCTCCCCATCACCACGACGATTAAACGACGGTTAGATAGACTCATGTCCATGCTTGGACGGATCGCGGTGGCAGCTAGGTTATAACCCGCGGCACGGGTAAAACCAGTTTTCAAGCCGTCTACTGTTGGGTCTATTTTTAGCAATAGATTGGTGGCACGGTGGAAACGCTGGTTATAACTGAAGCTCTGTTGCTTGGAATAGAACAGATAGTTTGGCGTTTCATTGACCAAAGCCTGAGACAGTTTGGCCAGGTCGGCTGCCGTGGAATAGTGCTCAGGCATGGTGATACCAGCCGGATTCTGGAAGTTGGTATGCTGCATGCCCAGTGCTTTGGCTTCCTGATTCATACGCTCCACAAATTTGGGTACGCTTCCAGAAATTTTTTCCGCCAACGTCACTGCGGCATCATTGGCAGACATTACAATTAAGCCTGCTAATAACTGATCTACTGAAATCTGATTACCTTCTTTTAGGTACATCTGGGATTCATCCCACATCACCATATTCACTACAGACGTTGCAGTTATTACTTCATTTTTATCTAATTTTCCGGCCTGAATTTCCTTGAGCGTGATATAAGCTACCATCATTTTGGTCAGGGAAGCCGGAGCACGTTGCAGGTCTTCATTATGTGAAGCAATAGTCTGACCGGTCTGGCTGTCCAGAATGGTCCAGGCTTCTGCCTCAACACTTTCAGGATTAATATTCAGTAGGGCAGCATGCGAGATTGCGGACATAAAAAAGCACAATGTCGCAATCAGTGAGGCGATAAATTTCAAGGGGGTTCCTTATTCGACCAGTCCGTTGGCGAGCAAAAAAATTTTAGGCATGCTAAGCCTTTTTTTTGTCATGGCTAGTACTCATTGTAGACATTTAAGACACTTCCGCAATGTATTGGAAAAAATGTTAAGCTTAGACTTAACACATTCTAATTTCTTTTGAATCGCCCATTATGTTGCATTATCAAATCGAATTTGACGATTATCGTCAGCATCTTGTTCACGTGACTGTTCGCTTTTTAGCAGACCCTACACAGGTGTTGTCTTTGCCAACGTGGATTCCGGGCAGTTACCTGATTCGTGAATTTTCCAAGCACATTGAAGGGGTGAAAGCCTTTGATGAAGCAGGACGCCAGCTGAAAATCCAGAAATTTGAAAAGAATAAATGGCGCTTGTTTAATACCGACCATGAGCTGATTACGGTTGAATATGATGTCTATGCCTATGATCTGTCCGTACGCGGTGCATATGTCGATGGAACACGTCTATATGTGAACCCGGCCTGTACTTGTCTGGGGCTGGAAGGACAAGAAAATAAAGCGATTGAAGTTGAAATCTTCCTGCCAGATGAACTGAAACATTTCCAGTTAGCAACCGGTATGGCATCCAAGAGCCTGGTCAAAGGCCGCTATACGCTTAAAGCAGAAAATTATGCCGAGCTGATCGATTCACCATTTGAACTGGCAGAACAGACCCGTTTTAGCTTTGAAGCCAATGGTATTCCGCATGAGTTCGTGGTTTCTGGCAAACATGAGATGAATGCTGAACGCATGCAGCAGGATCTGGAAAAGATCTGTAGTACCGAAATTTCTATGTTTGGTTCGGCGCCATTTAGTAACTATACCTTTATGACCATGGCAACAGGCAACAGTTATGGTGGTCTGGAACATCCAAATTCAACCAGTCTGATTACTCCACGTGACGATCTGCCGAAAGCCAACGAGCCGGAAGAGCCATCGAAGGATTATCAGCGTTTCTTAGGTTTATGTAGCCATGAATATTTCCACTCTTGGTTAGTGAAATTTATTCGCCCTGATAACTTTGTGAATTACGATTTAAACAAAGAAGGCTACACCTCTTTACTTTGGATCTTTGAAGGATTTACTTCTTATTATGATGACCTGATTCTGCTACGTAGTGGTGTGATTAACCAGGAATCATATATTGCTTTACTGAAAGCACAGATTGACCGTTATTTGCAAAACCCAGGTCGCTTTATTCAAAGTGTGTCTGAATCAAGCTTTGATGCCTGGGTGAAATTCTATCGTCAGGATGAAAACTCGAATAATGCTGGCACCAGCTATTACAACAAAGGTTGTTTAGTAGCACTTTGCTTAGACTTAGGCTTGCGTCTACGTGGTTCAAGCCTGGATGCGTTGATGCGTAAGCTGTATGAAAATGCGCAAAATGGTATTCAGGTGAGCGAGTGTACTATCTTTGAGTTATGTGAAGAATTGACTGGTGATAACTGGTTAGAACAAATCAACCATTTGATCAATACCACAGAAGAATTACCACTGGATCAGTTATTCCCTGAGTTCGGTGTAAGCTATACCCTGAAAAATGACAAGTCTCTGCCATTTGGTTTGAAGTTGGTAGATAAGCCTGAAGGTGTATTCATTCAATCGGCTCGTCGTGACAGTCCTGCTGCGAAAGCAGGCCTGTCAGCCAATGATGTGATCATTGCGATTGATGGTTTAAAAGCGACGACAAAGCTTGCCGAGAAATATGCGAAGCAGGAAGGAACTTATACTGTTCATGCATTTCGTCGTGATGAGTTAATGGCCTTTGAGGTTCAAGCAGCTGGTTCTGCATTGACTGAAGTCGAACTTAAAATTGAAGATCAAGCTAAAGCTGAGAAATGGTTGAAAGCGTAATTTGCATAGTTTAAATAAACCATGTAAAACCGGTGCTTAGGCATCGGTTTTTTTATGTGAATATGAATAAGAAGAGTTTAAATTGGGGAATGGGAATTACGGTTGTCTGGTTAGCCATAATTTTTATATTTTGGTTTTTCGGAGATTTGAAAAGTCCAATATCTTTAAATGAATTAGGTGATTTTCTTGCAGGTATTTTTGCGCCTGTGGCATTTCTTTGGCTAGTACTTGGTTATGTGCAACAAGGTAAGCAACTTGAACAAAATACCAAAGCGTTAGAACAACAAGAACAAGCATTACAGCTTCAAATTGATGAGATGAAGTAAAGTGTGAAACAGCAGAAAAGATTGGTTGATGATCAGCAAAAATACTATAATTCTCTACAAGAATCTGTGAAGCCTATACTAGAGCTTACTCATCCTAAAATTAGATTAAAACCACATTCTATTGATGCACTAGATGCCAATATAGAATATCAAGAAGCACCATTTTTTCAGTTTAGAGTTTTTAATGATGGTAAAGAAAAAGCCTGTTTTATTGAGGTTTTAGGTGGGGTTGATAAGCTAAAATTAATACGAAAATTAAACCGTATAAATGATTTCCAGAGTGTTTGGATAGCATCTTATCTAACAATAAATGAAGCCGAACTTTTAAATAAATGTAATGAAATTAAATACAAAATACTTATTAATTTTGAAGATATTTATGGAAATGAATTTCAATTGGAACACTACTTTGATATTCAAATAAAGAGTGAAAATAAGGTGCTAATTATCAATAGTGAATCAATTCCCTCGATACGTTGAATATCCATAAGAACTTAACAACAGTGGAATATGGTAATGCTCCAAAGTACCATCAATCACAAACACAACCGGAATTTCTGGGAAAAAGGTGCGTTGATTATTTGCCTTAAACCAGTCGCCCGTTTTAAAAGTCACCTTATAAATACCTTTTTGTAGCGCAGTCTCTTTAGGATAGAATTCTTTAATCCGGCCATTATTATCGGTTTTGGCTTCATTGAGTTTGACCCATTTCTCACCTTGCTGGGCTTCTAAAGTTACCGTGATATTGGCAGAAGGCAGGCCAGTTTCCTGATTTAGCACATGCACACTGAGTGGATTGGCAAAGCCAAAAGTTGAAAGGGAAGTCGCAGCTAAAGCAAAAATAATTTTTTTCATGAGACCCATCACAAAATGAATACTTATAATTATTCTAAAAGACTGAAAAATAAAAAATATTAAAGTTATGTAATAAAAAAAGCCCACCTTCGTGAGCTTTCATTGATTCATTTAAATATTATCCACGACCGCGTCCGCGACCACGTGGTGCTTTGGTATTTGGACGTGTCGTACCATTGGTCTTACGACGTGGTTTTTCACCTTCTTCCAGTTGCCAAACACGTGGAGTACCGGTTTTCTTCTTGGTACCGTCTTTATTCACTTTTTTATTGAGTGGTTTGCCACCCGTACCACCTGGTTTTTTCACGTAAGAACGTGAACGGTATGGCTCTTCTGCGGGTACATCTTTGAAGTCAGGGTAAAGCAAAGGTTCAATTTCTTTGGTTTCACCCGGTTGTAGACCCAATTGAACCAGATCAATAGAACCGATTTTGGTACGGATCAAACGTAAAGTCGGGAAACCTACGGCAGCAGTCATACGACGTACCTGACGGTTACGGCCTTCACAAATCGAAATTTCTACCCATGACGTTGGTACAGAAGCACGGTAACGAACCGGAGGATCGCGATCCCATAACCATTCAGGTTGCTGAACCTTGATTGCTTTTGCAGGTAAGGTCATACCATCCTTCAGCTCTACACCTTTACGTAACTGCTCAAGTGCTTCTTCAGTCACGTCGCCTTCAACCTGAACCAGGTAAGTCTTGAATTTTTATTGGCAGGATTGGTAATGAACTGGTTTAAACCACCATGATCGGTCAGGAATACCAAGCCTTCCGAGTCCATATCGAGACGACCTGCCAGACGCAGTGTAGGATCATCTACGAAATCAGACATCGTCATGTGTGCTTCGTCTTTACGAAACTGGGAGAGGACGTCATAAGGTTTATTTAGAATGACGATTTTCATAGGAAAAGACTTCTATAATTACAAAAATTTGAAAATGAGCAGATTTCTTCGCGTGGGGATAGTCGTGATCTCCCATTGAAATCTAAAAAACGGTGGATTTATATATGGGTATTATGAGGGAAGACGGCCTTAAAGTGTTGCTTATCTCGAAATATTTTTGAAACCGCTGGCAGTTGAACCTGTGAATAGTATCTTGTAAAAGGGTAAAGTGCAGCTATAAGTGTTAATAAAATCAAACCTGAATCTGTTTTAAAATTAAACGGAACAGCTCAGCCTGAAAAATCGCATCCTGTAATGCATTGTGATTGCCTCTGCTTTGTGGCTTTAAAATTTCAATAATATTCTTTGCCCGTGTATCTGACCAACGTCCGCCAAATGCACCCATATAAAGAGATTTAATATCGAGTGAGGAAACACCAAAAGGATTGTGTCCGATAAATTTATGGAAATAATAATTCATAAAAGACCAGTCAAAACCGGCATTTAATCCGACAAAAATTGGTGTTTCAGATTTGGAAAGATGTTGCTCAAGCCAAGTGGCGCAATTCTGCATCGCAGTGGTGGGGTCTATCCCATTTTTTGTTAAATCTTCTAAATTGAAACCGCTAACGGCCAAGGCTTTCGGGTCAGCTTTATGGGAGATCGGCTTTAATTCACAATAAAACTGGATCTCAGGTTGATCGACAAGACACATGCCGATAGATAGCAAATCATATTCCCCAGGAATCGGGCCGGAAGCTTCAATATCGACGGAAATAAACACTTCTTTTTTAGCCATTTTTGTCTGATCACTCTCATCTATCTGTAAAAATTTTAATCTTGCTTGCCAGGTTTTCTGAATATCCATATTAAAATCACTATTGTGGCAGAGAAGGGACTCTTCCAATATCTTAGATAAACAATACAGGGTTAAAATGACCGAGTTAAAGTCATCATAATCTGTGATCTTTACAGTCGGAACTGACACTAAAATCTTGGCTTCATATTTATAAATCTCAATATATAAATTATACGCTGAGTAATCTCATGTTTCAGTCTGCAAAAATCTGTAAAACTTGTAATTACAAAAAACCATGTCCACTTAAAACAGAATAACTTAGTTAAAGTGTAATTACATTGAAGCAATTAGATACGACTCTGGCATTGGTTATTTATTTATAGTGGTTAGAGTAGAAAAACAATCTTTTTGATCGAGATGAGTAGGAGTCGAAAATGGCTAGATCTCAGGCAAAACATAAGCAGGTTCAGCAAAAGGACAAAAAGGATTCCATGCAGGATGAGGAACAACAGCAACAACAGCAGCAACCTCAAAAATCTAAACCATCACGGGCGAAAAAACGTAAATAGTCCATGATTTTGAATTGGTGATAATCAATGACAAAACCCTCTATAAGAGGGTTTTGTTGTTTAGAAGAGAAAAAAATAATTTTCAAAGGAATCATCAATAAAAATTACAAGAACAGCACGTGTAATCAGATTGAATTGAATAAGATTATTCTAAGAAGAATGAAAGAGAAATTGCAGTGCCGAATTTAAGCGCTTCCCTGTTACTGATTACTATATTAATACTCCTGAGTGGCTGTCAGCCACCACCTTCTGGTGAGTCAGCGGGCTGGAAAAGTCCTTATCTATATTGGCAATTGAGAAAAGAAACTTTATCACAACCTTTAACCATTCCAGTCGAAGGTGTGACCCAAAGACAGCTCAATGATACTTGGGGTGCTTCACGAAGTGCAGGCCGTAAGCATGAAGGAATTGATATCTTTGCTCAACGAGGTACACCTGTGCTGAGTGCAACCCAGGGTATCATCAGAAATATTGGAACAAATAATCTCGGTGGTAAAGTGATCTGGGTAACGGGACCGGAGCTGAGCCAGCATTATTATGCACATCTGGAGGAATATGCTGAGCATATTCAGGAAGGTGACTGGGTGGAAGCTGGCGAAGTCATTGCCTATGTGGGCAATACCGGTAATGCTAAAACCACGCCACCACATCTGCATTATGGAATTTATTTTAGTGGGCAGGGTGCTACGAATCCTTATCCTTACTTGAAAGCTGAGGAATTGGAATAAACGTCATAATGTAAGATAAATATAAAAGAATTTATTCTGAAATTGGAAAGGCATAAAATAGCTTATCTCCCGCTTTTCCTGTTTTTATGAGTATTGCCTACAGACCAGATATCGATGGCCTACGTGCTATTGCGGTATCTCTGGTTATTTTCAATCATTTAGGCTGGTCACTATTTTCTGGTGGCTATATTGGTGTAGATATCTTCTTTGTGATTTCAGGTTATCTGATCACCATTATTCTCACACGCGATATTCAGGCCCAACAATTTTCAATTGCACGATTCTATAAAAAACGTGTAGTCCGTTTGGCACCAGCGTATTTTACCGTACTCGCTGTGGTTAGCCTGATTGCCTGGCAGGTGATGCTGCCGGGTGAACTAACTGAATATTTTAAGAGTTTCATGTATGCCACTGTGCTCATTGCGAATCTCTATATGCGCAATGAAGTGGGGGATTACTTTAGCCCGAGCGTGGAAAATGTACCGCTATTGCACCTATGGTCATTAGGGGTGGAAGAACAGTTCTATATTTTCTGGCCTTTAATATTATGGCTATTTCTTGCCAGAGCATCACGCAAATATCTCTGGTTGATGATCAGTACATTGATTATTGTTCTACTGGTTTATGCTCAGTACCAACTCACGCAAAATCCAGCCAAGGCCTATTACAGCATGCCGGTCCGGGCTTTTGAGTTACTGATTGGCGCATTGATTACCTGTTTGCCACGACCAAAACTCCCTAAAAAATTACTACAGATCCTGGTGTGGCTCGGAGTCTTTGTTTTATTTGCAGCAGCAATATATTTTGATCAATACACGCCATTTCCCGGTCTTATGGCGCTGATTCCGTGTCTGGCAACAGCAGTAATTATTTATCTGGGCCAATCTGTACCCGCAACCAATCTGTTACTCAGTAATCAGCTGAGCACCTGGATCGGAAAAATTTCATATCCGCTGTATTTATGGCACTGGCCGATTATCGTGCTATTTGGCATTTATATGCTGCCACTCAATACAGAAAATCAGATCATCATTCTCCTGCTGTCAGTGCTTTTGGCATTTCTTACCTATCAGCTGGCAGAACAACCCCTAAAACGCTTTGTAATGGCTGCCAATTACAAGGTGATTCTTCTCGGATTTGTAATTCCTGCGATCATCTTTATTGTTATCGCTCAGATTATTAAAAACAATGAGGGTTTTCCTGATCGGTTTCCACCCTCCGTATATGTCAAGCAGGAAGCATTGCAGGCTTATGCGCATGTGATTCGTAGCCAGTGTATGGATACGAATCCGAAAACCTTACCTGATCCCAAAGATTGCATATTAGGACACACGAAGGATGATATTGATTTCTTATTGATCGGTGATTCACATGCCAATGCCTATACTGCAATGCTAGATGAATGGGCTAAAGATGCCAATTTACGTGGTTATGATATTGCCCAGAGTTCAACTTTTTATTTGCCTGGTATACAGCGTTCTGAGTTAAAGCTCGGACGTTGGGAAGAACTCATTAAGTTTCAGCAACGTAATAATGCTCTTACCGAACATCTGTCTAAAACCCATTATCCAATGATTATTTTAGCCGGTTCTTATGCGCCATATTTTGGAGATGAGGTAAAACTTAAAGATGGGATTCATCAGCGCAATAATGAAATCTTTAAAGTCGGCTTGATGAAAGCGCTAGAAATTGCCCACAAAGCGAGTGATCAAGTAGTAATACTGAACGATGTACCACGATTGGATTGGGATGGAATACCTTCAGACTGTAATATCCGTAACGAGATTCTAAATCGACATGCACAATGTACGGTTTCCAGAAAAAGCTACGATACTTATCTAAAACCATTTAATCAGATTCTGGCTGAAGCCAAACTGAAATACCCTGATTTGAAAATCATTGATCCGACCAAAGTGATCTGTGATCAGCAGGTATGTAAGATCATCGTGAATGATGTGCCTTTATATCGCCTAAAAGATGATAACCATATTAATGATCAGGGTTCACGTCAATTAGGGATTGAATATCTGAAACAATTTGGTAATCCACTAAAAGACTTAAAAGCAAATTAATTATAAAAAAAA
>NZ_AJXD01000084.1:0-1060 GCF_000264725.1 Acinetobacter sp. HA
ATCTGTAGGATTACGCCAATACCAGCGTAAGCGTTTTTCCATTTCTGGAGCATAACGCTGAACCCAACGATAAATTGTGGTGTGGTCAACATTCACACCCCGTTCAGCGAGCATTTCTTGAAGTTCACGATAGCTGATGCCATATTTACAATACCAACGAACAGCCCAAAGAATGATTTCACCTTGAAAGTGCCGACCATGGAAGGGATTCATCTGCTGTATCTCGAAATAAATAAGATATTTAGCTTATCATGTCAGCCTATTTGCAACAGTGCCGAGGAATTTAAGGGGAAAACTTACTTTTTTTGCAGTGATAAATGTCAATCAAAGTTTCATAGCAGCCCGGTGCAATATATCGCTAAACCCGCAACGACGACTGCCGATGCACATACACAGCATCATCAGACTACTCAATCCGTTAATGAGACAAGCACAACAGGCACGATCATCTATACGTGCCCAATGCATCCAGAAATTAAACAAGATCATCCTGGAAACTGTCCTAAATGCGGAATGATACTGGAGCCACTCATTCCTGAATTAGAGGAAGATGAGAATCCGGAGTTACGTGATTTCCGCCGACGCTTCTGGTGGACACTGCCATTGACCATCATCGTGACTTTTTTGGCGATGTTTGGTCATCAAATGAACCTGTTCAATATGGTGGTTCAGAGCTGGATTGAACTGGTGTTGTCACTCCCAATTGTACTTTGGGCAGGTTGGCCATTTTTTTCCCGGGGTTGGCAATCGGTTGTGAATCGCAGCCCGAACATGTGGACGCTGAGGCACTGTTGCAAATAGGCTGACATGATAAGCTAAATATCTTATTTATTTCGAGATACAGCAGATGAATCCCTTCCATGGTCGGCACTTTCAAGGTGAAATCATTCTTTGGGCTGTTCGTTGGTATTGTAAATATGGCATCAGCTATCGTGAACTTCAAGAAATGCTCGCTGAACGGGGTGTGAATGTTGACCACACCACAATTTATCGTTGGGTTCAGCGTTATGCTCCAGAAATGGAAAAACGCTTACGCTGGTATTGGCGTAATCCTACAGAT
>NZ_AJXD01000085.1:0-34301 GCF_000264725.1 Acinetobacter sp. HA
AACCCTTTAAATTAATTAGGTGGTTTATGTCGCACTTCAAGTTTTACTCTGCCAAATTATTTAATTTTGTAATTAATTTTATTATTTGTTGTTATCCGTTCAAATTTTTTTATTGAATATTTTATTTAATCTAAATATTATGAAAAAGTTATTTATAAAACGAATAATATTATTTTTATGGAGAGAGTGATGCCAGACATTACGAATTTATCAGTTGAAGAGTTAAAGCGTTTACAAGCTGAAGCTGAAGCATTAATTGCGTCTAAAAAAGACCAGGAAATCGAAGATGCTTATAATCAGGTATTAAGCATTGCAGAAAAAGTAGGTATGAGCATTGAACAGTTGCTCGAGTTCGGTGCCTCTAAGCGCAAGAAATCATCTCGCAAGACTGTAGAACCACGTTACCGCAGTAAAGCAAATCCGGAAGAAACCTGGACAGGTCGTGGTAAACAGCCACGCTGGCTGGTTGCAGAACTGGAACAAGGTGCCAAGCTGGAAGATTTTCTGATCTAAAGATTTGACTGTGAATGTTGTCATAGGTCAGTCATGGAAATGATCTATATATCTTTAACCAAGCATCATTGCTTGGTTTTTTTATGCCCCTCAATTGGCGTGGTGAAAAAAGTATGCATAATGTACTTATATTAAGAAAAGAATCATAACCAGGAACTGAAATTGATGGATTGGTTGGGGTGGGATGAGCAGTAAACCGAAAACTTTCAAATGGTTAATTCTGGCCATAGTCGCCTTTTTTATTTTTGTGGTTTTGCAGGTGCCGGCTGCCTGGCTGATTTCAAAATTTTATAAAAATAATCAGGTACTGCATAACGTCAGTGGCAATATCTGGCAGGGGAGTGCTGACTGGAAAAAAGGTCAATTGCGTGGCAGCCTCAACTGGCAGGTCCGTCCATTGGATTTGCTATTATTGCGTCTCGGGGCAAATGTGGAAGTACATAGCGGCAATACTAAACTTGCCGGTGTAATGGCTTACGGTCTGACCAAAACGTTAGTCGCCAGGAATCTGGAAGGACAGGTCGCACCAGAAACCTTGAAAAATCTGGCAGACTGGCAATGGCCAACCAATGCAATTCAATTTAAGCAGCTCGATTTTAAATATAAGAAACAAAATGGCTTTAGTGATGTGAGTGGTCAGTTGAATTGGACCGGGGGAGAATTGATCTATACCTTTGCACAGCGTCAAGAGCGGATGAGTGTTCCTGTTCTTGCCGGGAAGCTGGCAGATGAGTCAGGTAAATTATTGCTAGATGTTCGCGATAGTCGTGATCAGAAAATGCTGAATATTGAACTTGATCCCGATCTGATGCTGAATGTGCAACTGACACAGCGTATGTTACTGAATGTTCCTTCCTATGAAGGTAAAGCTGGACTGGACACTTATGTCATCAGCACCCGTCAGCCGTTGATGGGAGGCCTAAACTGATGGCCATCAATATAGATAAATTTAAACAGCTGGATCTACAGACGTTTAATAAAGCAGCACCCGCACTTTTAGTTTTACTGATTCTGTATCTGTGCTGGAAACTGGCAGCCCTATTCTGGCTGGTCGTTGCACCGCCTCAAGCCCTACAAGTAGAACGTGTAGAGTTGGGCTCACAGCAGTCACGGATTCCGAATATCAGCTCTTTCGCCTTATTTCAGGAAACTGGACAAAGTGCGGCAAGTGCGGAAGTCTCCAATATTCTGTTACAAGGGGTGATGGTTGCCAGTCCAAGCTATTTGTCTTCAGCAGTATTGAAGCTGAATGATCAGGTCGATCGCTATCGTGTTGGCGAGAGCTTGGGTAATAGCGGCTATGAGCTGGCTGAAGTGTACTGGGATCGGGTGATCATTCGTCAGCAAAATGGTGCGAGTAAGGAAGTTTTCTTTAAGGGCTTGGAAAATGGCTTAAATCAGCCTTGGCAGAATAATGAGCAGAAAAGTGGGCGTTCATCGTCATCCTCAAATTGGGGTGGATCAGCGAATCAGCCAACAAATGAGCCTGCTTCACCGCAGAATGAGATTGGTCGCGCGATTCAGCAGATGAATGAAAACCGCGAACAGTATCTGGAAAATATGGGAGTTTCTGCAGGTGAAGGGGGTTATGAAGTCACTTCGCGAACTCCGGCAGTGCTGCGTAACCGTCTCGGTCTCAGACCCGGCGACCGGATTGTATCCCTGAATGGTCAAACCGTCACTGCAGGACAATCTGAAGTGCAGTTACTGGAACAGGCACGACAGCAGGGCCAGGTAAAACTTGAAATTAAACGTGGTGATCAGGTGATGACCATTCAACAGGATTTAAAGTGATGTGTCATCACATATAGGGTTGGGAAGCATTTAGGTTTATGGCTTTATTTAATAATAATCGATCAGCATGGGCGCTTTGTGTTGCCGCACCTCTGGTGGCTATGGTCAGTACCGCAACTTATGCGCAGACCTGGAAAATCAATCTGCGTGATGCAGACCTGGCTGCTTTTATTAATGAAGTAGCCGATATTACGGGGAAAAATTTTGCCGTTGATCCAAGGGTGCGCGGCAATGTCACAGTCATTTCAAACCGGGCATTAAACCGGGCTGAAGTCTATGATCTGTTTCTTGGGGTCTTGAATGTTAATGGTGTCGTGGCGATCCCGTCCGGGAATACCATCAAACTGGTGCCAGACAATAACGTCAAGAACTCCGGTATTCCGTATGATGCCCGTAACCGTGCGACTGGTGACCAGATTGTGACCCGGGTAATCTGGCTGGAAAATACCAATCCGAATGACCTGATTCCAGCACTACGCCCACTAATGCCGCAGTTCGCCCATTTAGCGGCTGTGCCAGGAACCAATGCCTTAATCGTTTCCGATCGCGCTAGCAATATTTACCAGCTGGAAACGATTGTGCGTAACCTGGATGGTACCGGTCAGAATGATCTGGAAGCCATTACCTTACAGTCGAGTCAGGCTGAGGAAATGATTGGCCTGATTGAGTCCATGACAGCTACAGGTGCTGCCAAGGATTTAAAAGGCTCACGTGTGCGGGTCATGGCAGATCAGCGGACCAATCGGATTATCATCAAAGGCGATACCGCAACCCGTAAGCGTATTCGCCAGATTATTGAAACGCTGGATGTGCCTGCAGCGGATCGTTTAGGGGGGCTAAAAGTCTTTCGCCTGAAATATGCCAGTGCCAAAAACCTGGCTGAAATTTTACAAGGACTGGTTTCTGGGCAGGCTCAGGGGCGTTCGAGCTCTTCTTCAGAGAACAGCTCCGCAGGAACTTCGCTGAATACATTGGGCAATAACAGCTCTGCATCCAATATGTCTCAGGAAGCTTCCACTTCCGGGATTCAGTTAAATTCAGGATTAGGAAATAACCAGCAAGGAATTACCAGTTTTAATGCCAATGGTGTCAGTATTATTGCTGATGCGACCCAGAATTCATTGGTAGTGAAGGCTGATCCACAACTGATGCGCGAAATCGAGTCAGCGATTAATCAGCTGGATACGCGTCGTCAGCAGGTGTTAATTGAAGCTGCGATTATGGAAGTGGAAGGTACGGATGCTGACCAGCTGGGTGTGCAATGGGCACTTGGTGATCTGAGTAGCGGTATTGGTCTGATTAACTTTGATAACTTTGGTGCCAGCCTGAAAAATATTGCTGCCGGCTATCTGACCGGTGGTGCGGCAGGGGCAGGCAGTGCAATTGGTACAGGGACCTCACTCGTGATAGGTGATTATCGTGAAGGCAGTGATGGTTCTCGAAAGCTCTATGGTGCACTGATTCAGGCACTCAAAGAAACCACGAAGTCGAATCTATTGTCTACGCCATCGATTGTGACCATGGACAATGAAGAAGCCTATATCGTAGTGGGTGAAAACGTTCCATTTGTAACAGGTTCAGTTTCTACGGGTGCGGCAGGTGTTGCCAATCCCTATACCACCATTGAGCGTAAAGATGTGGGTGTGACACTAAAAGTCATTCCGCATATTGGTGAAAATGGAACCGTACGTCTGGAAGTCGAGCAGGAAGTTTCTGCAGTTGCACGTGATAAGGGGCAGGCATCAGATCTGGTCACTAGTAAACGTGCGATCAAAACTTCAATTCTGGCTGAACATGGTCAAACCATTGTGCTCGGTGGTCTGATTTCAGATAACACCAGCTACGGTCGTCAGGCGGTACCGGGTTTGGGTGCAATCCCTGGTTTAGGGCGTTTATTCCGCTCGGAAGGTAAATCCAATCAGAAGCGTAACCTGCTGATTTTTATTCACCCAACGATTGTGGGGGATAAAAATGAAGTACGTAAAATTTCCCAGCAGCGCTATAGTCAGCTGTATAGCTTGCAATTGGCGCTAGATTCGGATGGTAATTTTGCCAAACTGCCAGAAAACCTGGATGATGTATATCAACAACGTCTCCCTGTTTCTAAAACACCCCTAGGGTCGAATTACCAAACTGTACCAACTGCACCTGTAGCCTCACAGCCGGTGGCAGTAGTCACTACGCCAGTTGCAATTGAACCTGTAGTGCAACAGCAATCTGTGCAACCAGTACAAAATGTAGAAAAAACCCGAAATACAGTGACAACCACGACGTTGCGTCCGAAAAGCTAGAGGTGCGGTGGTTGCAAACAGCATGTTATGATCAACGTAACAGAATAAAAGAGAAGTGGATGTTATGACTTGGAAAATTCAAGCCATTACTGGCGATCTGACAGGACAGGAAATTAGCATTGACCGTGACATGCTGGTGGGTCGTCATCAGGCAGCAGATATTGTGTTGCAGGCTGCAGAAATCTCGCGTAAGCATGCTGCCTTTTTGCTGAAGGAAGATGCACTGTGGGTACAAGACCTAGGTTCTTCAAATGGTACTTTTGTCAATGATATGCGCATTGATTCAGAAGCATTGCTGAAACAGGGTGATATCGTACAGTTTGCTAGCCTGAAATTTTCTGTGCTTGAGCCAGCACAAGAAGTCATCGTCGAACCTGAACTAGAACAGACAGCTGAACGTATTATTGAAGAGGCTGCTGAGAAGACTGCTGCCCATCAGATGAATGATCAGGGTATACCAGAGCTAAAAGAACGTGATGCTGAAGTTCAGTTGACTCGTGATGGTATGCCAACTAATGTCGGTATTCCAAAACCGGCGCCAATTCCTGAAGGTATAGATTTATCTGCGGTTAAACCTGAACCAACACCAATTCCTGTTGAGCAACCTGTTTCTCGTGTAGAAGAAATGAAGGAACAGCAAAAAAATGCTTCAGTCGGTTTGATTTCTTTAATTGTTATTGTGATTTTAGCAATTATGGCTTGGCTATTCTTTAAATAAGCCAAGTATTGGTTACAATCAAGGCATGCAATCGCATGCTTTTTTTGTGGCTGTGTGATGAATAAAGATAAAGAGAGTGGAAATGTCTATAGCACAACTGGATAAACGTGAGCTGATTTTATTTGATCTGGATGGCACCTTGGTGGATTCGGCTTCTGACCTATATCGTGCCATGAATATGAGCTTAAATGTGCTGCAACTGCCTTTTGTGACTGAAGAACAGGTACGAGTCTGGATTGGCAAAGGTAGTTCGAAGTTTTGTGAAAGCGTACTACTGCACCTGACTGGAAGTTTGGATCCAGCACAGCATCAGGAATTACTAAATACTTTCCTGGAAGTCTACAATGCTGATCCATGTGTCGATACCGTACCATTTCCGGGCATTATTGAATTTCTACAATGGGGTAAAGCACAAGGTAAAAAGCTCATTTGTGTGACCAATAAGCCCGAACAGCCTGCACGCAGTATTTTAGATATTTTGGATATGGCGAAGTATTTTGATGACACTATTGGTGGTGACCGTTTTACCGAGCGTAAGCCGGATCCGCGTCAATTGCTGCATTGTGTCGAGCATTATGCTGTCAGCAAAGAGCAGGTGCTGATGATTGGCGACTCGGTGAATGATGTCGAAGCTGCACGCCGTGCCGGTATAGATTGTATTGTAGTCAGCTATGGCTATAATCATGGTGAGAATATAGCAGACAGCCATCCTCAGGAGATTGTGGATGATCTACGTGAACTGCTGGCTTAATTAGGGTATTAGGGAATTAAAATGAATAGTTCTAAGGTTTTTCGATGGCGTCGCTCAGTCCAATTCTATTTACACACTGAGTAACCCTAATTTAAAGAGAAAAACCGAATGACCACTCAAGCACAATTCCAGCAACTTGCTGCGCAAGGCTATAACCTGATTCCCGTTTACCGTCAGCGCTTGGCCGATACTGATACGCCCCTTTCTATTTTTGCTCGCCTTAAACAGCATCAACAGGCTTATCTGTTTGAATCGGTTGAGGGGGGGGAGAACTGGGCGCGTTATTCAATCATCGGTTTGGGTGAATCTACCGTGTTCTCCTGTAACGCAGGTGAACTGACGGTACAACATGCCGATGGCTCGATTGCAAAGCAGCACTGTTCAGACCCCTTCCAATACATTCGCGACTTTCAGGCGCAGTTTAAAGTGCCGACTCAAGCAGACTTACCTGCTTTACCAAGTTTTACTGGTGGTCTGGTCGGTTACTTTGGCTATGACTCGGTACGTTATATCGAGCCAAAGCTGAATAATGTCCCTGAAGCCGATCCAGTAGGTTTGCCAGATATCTGGATGATGCTGTCTAAAACAGTGATCGTATTTGATAACCTCAAAGATACCTTGTTTTTGATTGTGCATGCCGATACGAATGATGCTAATGCATATGAAAAAGCACATGAAAAATTAAATGAATTGGAAAATATTCTGGCAACACCAATCAGTCTGAAAGCAGAAAAACATACTCCACCGCATTTTGAGTCATTAACCGGGCATGACAACTTCCTTGCTTCTATTGAAAAAGTGAAAGAGTACATCCGTGCTGGTGATGTGATGCAGGTAGTACCCGGTCACCGTATGGTCTCTGATTTTGATGGAGAGCCTCTACAGGTCTATCGTGCGTTACGCCACCTTAACCCATCACCCTACCTGTTCTTGGTGCAAGGGCAGACCTTAGAAAACAAGACACCATTCCATATTGTAGGTTCTTCACCTGAGATTTTATCTCGTTTGGAAAATGGGATTGCTACTGTGCGTCCCCTGGCAGGGACTCGTCCGCGTGGCAAGACCAAAGAAGAAGATCTGGCATTAGAAAAAGATCTGCTTTCTGATGAAAAAGAGATTGCCGAGCATTTAATGCTGATTGATCTGGGCCGAAATGATGTTGGTCGGGTGTCAAAAATCGGTAAAGTGCAAGTGACTGATCAAATGGTGATCGAACGTTATTCGCATGTCATGCACATTGTCTCGAATGTACAAGGTGAAGTGCGTGATGATGTAGATGCATTGGATGTTTTTAAAGCAACATTCCCGGCAGGCACGCTTTCTGGTGCACCAAAAATTCGTGCCATGGAAATTATTGACGAAGTTGAGCCGGTAAAACGTGGAATTTTCGGTGGTGCTGTTGGTTATTTAGGCTGGCACGGCGAAATGGACATGTCGATTGCGATTCGTACCTGTGTCATTCGTGAAAATAAGGTCTATGTTCAGGCCGGAGCAGGGCTGGTTGCTGACTCAAATCCTGAATCTGAGTGGAATGAAACCCAAATAAAAGCTCGCGCAGTGATCAAAGCGGTTGAATTATCATCAAATGGTTTGATTTTATGAGTTTTTGACGTTTTTTTTGAAAAAAACACTTGCATGGTTTCTGAGTTTTGCTAAACTGCACACCGTTCCGATACGAAACGTACGAAACACTAAGAAACGCCGGCATAGCTCAGTTGGTAGAGCAACTGACTTGTAATCAGTAGGTCCACAGTTCGAATCCGTGTGCCGGCACCATCTTAGAGAGTTTCTAGTGTAGAGTAAAGAACAGCACTGATGTAAGTGTAAAAAATGGTGAGGTTCCCGAGCGGTCAAAGGGGGCGGACTGTAACTCCGCTACGAAAGTTTCGAAGGTTCGAATCCTTCCCTCACCACCAATTTTAAGACTTCAATAAGTGGTTTGTACCAACATCGTGCGGGAGTAGCTCAGTTGGTAGAGCGGTAGCCTTCCAAGCTACATGTCGCGAGTTCGACCCTCGTCTCCCGCTCCATTGAAGTACTAATATTTGCTCTTATAGCTCAGTGGTAGAGCACTCCCTTGGTAAGGGAGAGGTCTCGAGTTCAAATCTCGATAAGAGCTCCAGATTACAGTTTATCGCAACATTGTTGCAAAAGATTCCAAAAGCAGGCTATTTAGTCTGCTTTTCAAGTATTGGGCGTTTGATTTTTTTAGGCGATATGTCGGAGCTGAGTTTTACTCAGAATTGTGTTCGACGTAAACGAGGAAGATGAACATGGCTAAGGCTAAGTTTGAACGTAATAAGCCACACGTTAACGTGGGCACAATTGGTCACGTTGACCATGGTAAAACAACTTTAACAGCTGCGATTGCAACTGTATGTGCGAAGAAATTCGGTGGTGAAGCGAAAGACTACGCTGCAATTGACTCTGCACCAGAAGAAAAAGCACGTGGTATTACCATTAACACTTCTCACGTAGAATACGATTCTCCAACTCGTCACTACGCTCACGTAGACTGCCCGGGCCACGCCGATTATGTTAAAAACATGATTACTGGTGCTGCTCAGATGGACGGCGCGATCCTTGTATGTGCTGCGACTGATGGTCCAATGCCACAAACTCGTGAACACATCCTGCTTTCTCGTCAGGTGGGTGTACCTTACATCGTTGTATTCTTGAACAAATGCGACCTTGTAGACGACGAAGAGCTTCTTGAGCTAGTTGAAATGGAAGTTCGTGAACTTCTTTCTACTTACGACTTCCCAGGTGATGACACTCCAGTTATCCGTGGTTCAGCTCTTCTTGCGCTTAACGGCGACGCTGGTCAATATGGTGAAGCTGCAGTTGAAGCTCTTGTTGAAGCGCTTGACTCTTACATCCCAGAACCAGAACGTGCAATCGACCAAGCATTCTTGATGCCAATCGAAGACGTATTCTCAATCTCAGGTCGTGGTACAGTAGTAACTGGCCGTGTTGAGACTGGTATTGTTAAAGTTGGTGAATCAGTTGAAATCGTTGGTATCCGTGATACACAAACAACAACTGTAACTGGCGTTGAAATGTTCCGTAAACTTCTTGACGAAGGTCGTGCGGGCGAGAACTGTGGTGTTCTTCTTCGTGGTACTAAGCGTGAAGACGTTCAACGTGGTCAAGTACTTGCTAAACCAGGTACAATCAAGCCGCACACTAAATTCGACGCAGAAGTATACGTACTTTCTAAAGAAGAAGGTGGTCGTCATACTCCATTCCTTAACGGTTACCGTCCACAGTTCTACTTCCGTACAACTGACGTAACTGGTGCGATCGCGCTTAAAGAAGGCGTTGAAATGGTTATGCCTGGTGACAACGTTGAGATGTCAGTAGAGCTGATCCACCCAATCGCGATGGACGCAGGCTTACGCTTCGCGATCCGTGAAGGTGGTCGTACAGTGGGTGCTGGTGTAGTATCTCGCGTTACTGCATAATATAGTATAAGATATTGACTGGAGCCCCGGCTCCAGTCTGTCTTTTTGAAGGTCAGTAGTTCAATTGGTAGAGCGTCGGTCTCCAAAACCGAATGTTGGGGGTTCGAGTCCCTCCTGACCTGCCATCATTTTTTCTTAAAAGACGCTTGATGTCGGCAAATCTGGTCATATAATAAGTCGCGAAACCTACGACGAGTACAAAAATGTCGAATGATAAATCACGTGACGCAATGAGCGGCGCGGCAATTCCCCAAAGAAATAATCCTGCTGTAGATGTAAAAACCGGTTCTCCATTGGACATTGTTCTATGGGTTATCGCCTTGATTTTATTGGTGGGTGCAATGATGGTAAATCAATATTTGCCAGCGTACTGGGCACCGGCGAATGATATTTGGGTTCGTGTTGGGGTGATTTTAGCTTGTATCGTGGGCGCTTTAGGTTTATTATACGCCACCCATCAAGGCAAAGGCTTTGTTCGACTGCTGAAAGACGCACGAATTGAGCTCCGTCGAGTGACCTGGCCTACCAAACAAGAGACAGTGACCACCTCATGGCATGTTCTTGTTGTTGTTGTCATTGCAGCCGTTGTTTTATGGTGTTTTGACTACGTATTAGGCTGGTTAATGAAGTTTATTATCGGGTAAGAGAGCTATGAAACGTTGGTACATTATTCATGCCTATTCTGGTTATGAAAAACAAGTGATGCGTTCGCTTAATGATCGAATCCAGCGTAGCGCTGTTGCCGATAGCTTTGGTGAAGTCCTGGTCCCTACTGAGGAAGTAGTGGAAATGAAGGATGGCAAGAAACGTAAATCAGAGCGTAAGTTCTTCCCAGGCTATGTATTGGTCGAAATGGAAATGAACGATGAAACCTGGCACATTGTTAAAGAATGTCCAAAAGTATTAGGTTTCATTGGTGGTACGGCAGAAAAGCCGGCACCAATTACGCAAAAAGAAGCTGATGCGATTCTTGCGCGTGTACGCAATACTGGTGAAGCACCTCGTCCTAAGACGATGTTTGAACCAGGCGAAGAATTACTTGTGATTGACGGTCCATTCACAGACTTTAAAGGTGTGGTGGAAGAGGTTCAGTACGAAAAGTCACGCTTAACGCTGACAATCAATGTATTTAACCGACCAACTCAGGTTGAATTGGAATTTCGCCAAGTCGAAAAAACAATCTAATCGGTATTGGTTGAAAACGCCCGATTTGTTAAAGGATCGGGCATTGTTGTTGTAACGGTTATCGTTACGTAGAATCATTGGGGAGCCTAGCGGCGTTTGCACCCAGAGGTAATTTGAAATGGCTAAGAAGATTGACGGCTATATCAAGCTGCAAGTTCCAGCTGGTAAAGCGAATCCATCTCCACCTATTGGTCCTGCACTGGGTCAACGTGGTGTTAACATCATGGCATTCTGTAAAGAATTCAACGCTGCTACTCAAAAGCTTGAAGCTGGTCTGCCAATCCCAGTCGTGATCACTGTGTACAACGACAAGTCGTTCACTTTCATCATGAAAACTCCACCTGCTGCGATTCTTCTTAAGAAAGCTGCTGGTATCCAAAAAGGTTCAGCTGTACCTAACAAAACTAAAGTTGGTAAGTTGACTCGTGCTCAGTTAGAAGAAATTGCGACTACTAAAGAACCAGATCTTACTGGTGCTGATTTAGACGCACGTGTTCGTACCATCGCTGGTTCTGCACGTTCTATGGGCTTGGAAGTGGAGCTATAAGACATGGCAAAGTTAACTAAACGTCAAAAAGCCATTGCTGCTGCTATTGAAGCGCAAAAAGTTTACACTTTAGAAGAAGCTGTAGAAGTTCTTACTAACCTTCCAGCTGCGAAATTCAAAGAATCTTTGGATATCGCTGTTAATCTAGGTGTTGACCCTCGTAAATCTGATCAGGTTGTTCGTGGCGCGACTACTCTTCCTGCAGGTACTGGTAAAACTGTACGTGTAGCTGTATTCGCTCAAGGCGCTGCTGCAGAAGCTGCTAAAGCTGAAGGCGCAGACGTTGTTGGTTTCGACGATCTTGCTGAAAGCATCCAAGCGGGTAACCTTGATTTCGACGTAGTTATTGCTGCTCCAGATGCAATGCGCGTTGTAGGTAAACTTGGTACGATTCTTGGTCCACGTGGCTTAATGCCAAACCCTAAAGTGGGTACTGTAACTCCTGACGTTGCTACTGCAGTTAAAAATGCAAAAGCTGGTCAAGCACGTTACCGTGTAGATAAAGCGGGTATCATCCACGCTGCGATCGGTCAAGTAGGTTTCTCTGCTGAAGCTGTTCGTCAAAACGTTGAAGCTCTTGTAGCTGACCTTAAGAAAGCAAAACCTGCTACTTCTAAAGGTATTTACATCCAAAAGATCACTCTAAGCTCTACTATGGGTCCTGGTCTGATCGTTGATGTTCAAAACGTTTCTAAATAAGTTTTAAACTTATACAGAATTTTAAAGCCCTGAGTGAAAATCAAAGCGCTGCTTTGATTTTCACGCAAGAAACGCTCCGTCTCTTGTGAACTTAGGCAGACTTTGAATTGATAAATGAGAATTTATCAGCGTCAAAGACCTCAGGCGAGGGGAGTTTTATGCTCTTCTCTTAATAGTCCAGCCTGCGTAGACGCGGTGGTGTGATTTGTTCATCCTCCGCGTGTAGGTCCAGTGATGGACTTGCGAATTGGGAGTGTACTTCTTTGAAGTACATAAATCACCGTTAGGAGGTTTTACAATGGCTCTTCTTATTGAAGGCAAAAAACAGATCGTAGCTGAAGTTGCTGAAGTTGCTTCTACTGCATTTGCCGCTGTTGTTGCTGACTACCAAGGTTTAACAGTTGAGCAATTAACTGCTCTACGTGTTGAAGCTCGTAAACTAGGTGTTCACACACGTATCGTGCGTAACACTTTGGCTAAACGTGCTCTTCAAGATACTCAATTCAATATCTTGAACGACAACCTTGTTGGCCCAACAATCTTAGCTTTCTCGACTTCTGAAGACGACATGGGTGCAGCTGCACGCTTGTTCGAAGAATTCGCAAAAACTAACAAAGCATTTGAACTTAAAGCTGCTGCATTTGATGGCAAGGTTTATCAAGGTGCTGAAGTTAGCGTGATCGCGAATCTTCCGAACCAAGAAAAAGCGCTTACTATGCTTGCAAACGTTCTTCAAGCTCCTATTTCGAAATTGGGTCGCCTTATTACTGCGCTCAAAGAGAAAAACGAGTCAGAAGCTGCTTAAGCTTAAATTTATTTCCACACCATTCAATTTCCATTTGGAGTTATTCTCATGGCTTTAACTAACGAAGAAATCCTAAACGCAGTTGCAGAAAAAACTGTTCTTGAACTTGTTGAACTAATCTCTGCTTTCGAAGAGAAATTCAACGTATCTGCTGCTGCTGTAGCTGTTGCTGCTGCTCCAGGCGCTGCTGCTGCTGCTGAAGAACAATCAGAATTCAACGTTGAGTTGACTTCTTTTGGTGCGAACAAAGTTGCTGTAATTAAAGCAGTTCGTGAAGCTACTGGCCTTGGCTTGAAAGAAGCTAAAGACATGGTTGAAGGCGCACCTGCTGTTCTTAAAGAAGGCGTTTCTAAAGAAGAAGGCGAAGAGCTTAAGAAGAAACTTGAAGAAGCTGGTGCTACAGTTACTCTTAAGTAATTTCTTAAGGGAGTCGGTTTTTTTATAATCGGCTCCAAAAATTGGCTGATGGCTCTTGGGTCATCAGCCTTTTTGCGTTACAATAATCGGCTCGATTTTTGTTTGCATGATAGAAATTCATACAAATTTAAAAAACAAACATAATTGATCAAATGCTTACCAATATTTTTGCAGTAAAAAATATTGTTAAGCGTTTTAATACCACTAAAAATTGCAGCATTTGTAAAGAGTGGTGGCCATATCGGCCAGCGTAATTCCTTCTGAGCCCGTTCTGCAGGCGGGCTTAGTTTACACTTTCCGAGGACTCCAGATGGCATACTCATATACCGAAAAGAAACGGATCCGTAAGAATTTTGGTAAATTGCCTAGCGTTATGGATGCTCCGTACTTGCTCTCGATTCAAGTCGACTCGTACAGAACATTCTTACAAGATGGCAAATCACCAAAAAACCGCGAAGATATCGGTCTCCAAGCCGCATTTCGTTCAGTTTTTCCTATTGAAAGTTATTCTGGCAATGCTGCTTTAGAATTTGTTGAGTATAGTCTTGGTAAGCCTGAGTTTGATGTACGCGAATGTATTCTTCGTGGCTCAACTTATGCAGCACCAATGCGTGTGAAGATTCGTTTGATCCTGAAAGATCGTGAAACGAAATCGATCAAAGACGTACGTGAACAAGAAGTCTATATGGGCGAAATGCCATTGATGACGGATAACGGTACTTTCGTAATTAACGGTACCGAGCGTGTAATCGTATCTCAATTACACCGTTCACCAGGCGTATTCTTTGACCACGATAAAGGTAAAACTCACTCAAGTGGTAAAGTCCTTTATTCTGCGCGTATCATTCCTTACCGTGGTTCATGGTTAGACTTTGAATTCGATGCCAAAGACCTAGTCTATGTACGTATTGACCGTCGTCGTAAATTGCTTGCGACTGTGGTACTTCGTGCGTTGGGTTATAACAACGAACAAATTCTGAACATGTTCTATGAGAAAGTGCCTGTATATCTTGATATGGGTAGCTATCAGATTGACCTTGTTCCAGAACGCCTGCGTGGTGAAATGGCACAATTTGATATTGCTGACAAAGACGGCAAGATCATTGTTGAGCAAGGTAAACGTATTAACGCACGTCACGTACGTCAAATGGAAGCTTCAGGTCTTGAAAAACTTGCAGTGCCTGATGAATACCTGTACGAACGTATCACTGCTGAAGACATCCAGTTAAAAGATGGCGATGTGATCGCGGCCAATACTGTATTAAGTCATGAAATCATGGTGAAAATTGCAGAAGGCGGCGTGAAGCAGTTCAACTTACTGTTCACAAATGATATCGACCGTGGTTCATTCATCGCGGATACATTACGTGCCGATACGACGACAGGTCGTGAAGAAGCACTAGTAGAAATCTACAAAGTAATGCGTCCAGGCGAGCCACCAACAAAAGAAGCTGCTGAAAACCTGTTCAACAACCTGTTCTTCTCTTCTGAGCGTTATGACTTGTCGCCAGTCGGCCGTATGAAGTTCAACCGTCGTTTGGGTCGTCCTTACGAAGTGGGTACAGACCAGAAGTCACGTGAAGTTGAAGGTATCCTCTCGAACGACGATATCACTGATGTATTGAAAACATTAGTTGAAATTCGTAACGGTAAGGGTGAAGTCGATGATATCGACCACTTGGGTAACCGTCGTGTTCGTTCAGTTGGTGAAATGACTGAAAACCAATTCCGTGTCGGTCTGGTTCGTGTAGAGCGTGCGGTTAAAGAACGTCTATCACAGGCTGAAACTGATAACCTGTCTCCGCAAGATTTAATCAATGCGAAGCCAGTGGCTGCTGCAATCAAGGAATTCTTTGGTTCAAGCCAGTTATCTCAGTTCATGGACCAAAACAACCCATTGTCTGAAATCACTCACAAGCGTCGTGTATCAGCGCTTGGGCCTGGTGGTTTGACGCGTGAACGTGCTGGCTTCGAAGTACGTGACGTACATCAAACTCACTACGGTCGTGTTTGTCCAATTGAAACGCCTGAAGGTCCAAACATTGGTTTGATCAACTCGCTTTCTGTATATGCAAAATGTAACAACTTTGGTTTCTTAGAAACGCCTTACCGTAAAGTTGTTGATGGTCGTGTAACGGATGAAGTTGAATACCTGTCTGCAATCGAAGAAGTAGGTACTGTTATCGCACAGGCCGACTCTGCAATCGATAAAGATGGCAACCTGACTGAAGAATTCGTATCTGTACGTCACCAAGGTGAATTCGTACGTATTCCACCAGAAAAAGTGACGCATATGGATGTATCTGCTCAGCAGGTGGTATCTGTAGCTGCATCACTGATTCCGTTCCTTGAACACGATGATGCGAACCGTGCATTGATGGGTTCAAACATGCAACGTCAGGCAGTTCCTACGTTAATCGCTGACAAGCCACTGGTTGGTACCGGTATGGAAGCGAACGTAGCACATGACTCTGGTGTATGTGTGATCGCGAAACGTGGTGGCCGTATTGAATATGTAGACGCTTCTCGTGTCGTGATTCGTGTCAACGAAGACGAAATGGTTGCGGGCGAAGCAGGTGTAGATATCTACAACCTGATCAAATACACACGTTCTAACCAGAACACTTGTATCAACCAGAAAGTTCTTGTGAACATGGGCGATAAAGTGGGTCGCGGTGACGTTCTTGCTGATGGTCCATCGACTGATGGCGGTGAACTGGCACTGGGTCAAAACATGCGCGTAGCATTCATGACCTGGAACGGTTACAACTATGAAGACTCGATCTTGTTATCTGAGCGTGTACTTCAGGAAGACCGTTTAACGTCTATCCACATCCAGGAACTTTCATGTGTTGCACGTGATACTAAACTGGGTGCTGAAGAAATTACTGCCGATATCCCGAACGTGGGTGAAGCTGCACTTTCTAAACTGGATGAGTCTGGTATCGTTTATATCGGTGCTGAAGTGACTGCTGGTGACATCCTGGTAGGTAAAGTAACACCTAAAGGTGAAACTCAGTTAACACCTGAAGAAAAACTGCTTCGCGCAATTTTCGGTGAAAAAGCAGCTGACGTAAAAGACTCTTCTTTACGTGTTCCATCGGGCACTAAAGGTACAGTGATTGACGTTCAAGTGTTTACACGTGATGGTCTTGAAAAAGACGAACGTGCGCAAGCAATTGAAAAAGCTCAGCTTGATGCTTACCGTAAAGACTTGAAAGAAGAATACAAAATCTTCGAAGAAGCAGCACGTGAACGTATTGTTCGTCTGTTGAAAGGTCAGGAATCTAACGGTGGTGGCACAACTAAACGCGGTGACAAACTGTCTGAAGATGTTTTGTCTGGTTTAGAGCTTGTTGATCTGTTGGACATCCAACCAGTAGATGAAGCAATTGCTGAGCGTTTAACTCAAATTCAAGTTTTCTTGAAAGAGAAGAGCCTTGAAATTGATGAAAAGTTTGCTGAGAAGAAACGCAAATTATCTACAGGCGATGAACTTACAACTGGCGTACTGAAAGTTGTTAAGGTTTATCTAGCGGTTAAACGTCGTATCCAGCCTGGTGATAAGATGGCGGGTCGTCACGGTAACAAGGGTGTTGTATCTAACATCTTGCCGGTAGAAGACATGCCACACGATGCTAACGGTGTACCAGTTGATATCGTTCTTAACCCGCTAGGCGTACCGTCACGTATGAACGTGGGTCAGATTCTTGAAACTCACCTGGGTATGGCCGCCAAAGGTCTTGGCGACAAAATCGACAAGATGCTTCAAGAGCAACGTACGGTACTTGAGCTTCGTGAATTCTTAGACAAGATTTACAACAAAGTTGGTGGCGAGCAAGAAGATCTTGATAGCCTGACTGATGAGGAAATCTTGGCATTGTCTGGTAACCTGCGTAAAGGTGTTCCTTTGGCAACTCCAGTATTCGACGGTGCTGAAGAATCGCAAATCAAAGAATTGTTAGAGCTTGGTGGCATTTCACGTACTGGTCAAACAGTATTGTATGATGGCCGTACTGGTGAACGTTTCGACCGTCCGGTAACTGTAGGTTACATGTACATGCTGAAACTGAACCACTTGGTTGACGACAAGATGCATGCGCGTTCTACTGGTTCTTACTCTCTAGTAACGCAACAACCGCTTGGTGGTAAAGCACAATTCGGTGGTCAGCGTTTCGGTGAGATGGAAGTATGGGCACTGGAAGCATACGGTGCAGCATATACACTCCAGGAAATGCTTACTGTGAAATCGGATGACGTTGAAGGTCGTACCCGTATCTATAAGAATATTGTAGATGGTAACCATTACATGGACCCAGGTATGCCTGAATCGTTCAACGTATTGACCAAAGAGATCCGTTCTTTAGGTATCAACATTGAACTGAAAAATGGTGACTAAGAAATCTCCCCTGACCCCTCTTTGAGAAAGAGGGGAGAAGTCCTCCCTTTTTTAAAGGGGGATTTAGGGGGATTCTTAAAATTCCCAAATTTCAGTAAAAACAATATTTGTGACCCAGTTGTTGAGTGAAAATCTCCACAACACACGGAGAAAAAAATTGAAAGACTTGCTCGATATCATGCGCAAAAAGACGGATTCAGATGGTCATGCTCCAGTAGAGTTTGATCGCATCCGTATTGGTCTTGCGTCACCAGAAATGATTAAGTCGTGGTCTCATGGTGAAGTTAAAAAGCCTGAAACCATCAACTACCGTACGTTCAAGCCAGAACGTGATGGTTTATTCTGTGCCAAAATCTTTGGTCCAGTAAAAGATTACGAATGCTTGTGTGGTAAATACAAGCGTATGAAATACAAAGGCGTCATTTGTGAAAAATGTGGCGTTGAAGTAACAACTGCAAAAGTTCGTCGTGAACGTATGGGTCACATCGAGCTGGCTTCTCCAGTTGCACACATCTGGTTCCTGAAATCACTACCTAGCCGTATTGGTCTTCTTCTAGACATGACGCTACGTGATATCGAACGCGTATTGTATTTCGAATCTTACGTTGTCACCGATCCAGGTATGACTCCATTTGAGAAATACCAGCTTCTAAATGATGAAGAATACTTCAATGCCTTAGAAGAACACGGTGACGAATTCACAGCGAAAATGGGCGCGGAAGCAGTTCAGGACTTGTTGAAAGACATCGATCTTGAAGCCGAAATTTCTCGCCTGCGTGAAGAGATTCCTGTAACGACTTCTGAAACTAAGTTGAAAAAAGCGTCTAAGCGTTTGAAACTTATGGAAGCGTTCAAAGAATCGAATAACAAGCCAGAATGGATGGTAATGAACGTACTTCCAGTACTTCCACCAGATCTTCGCCCGCTTGTGCCACTTGAAGGTGGTCGTTTCGCGACTTCTGATTTGAACGACCTTTACCGTCGTGTGATCAACCGTAACAACCGTTTGAAGCGTCTTCTTGACCTTGCAGCGCCAGACATTATCGTACGTAACGAAAAACGTATGCTTCAAGAGTCTGTGGATGCATTGTTAGACAACGGTCGTCGTGGTCGTGCAATTACCGGTTCGAACAAACGTCCTCTTAAATCTTTGGCAGACATGATCAAAGGTAAACAGGGTCGTTTCCGTCAAAACTTACTTGGTAAGCGTGTTGACTACTCGGGTCGTTCGGTAATTACTGTAGGTCCAAACCTACGTCTTCACCAATGTGGTCTTCCGAAGAAAATGGCACTTGAACTGTTCAAGCCATTCATCTTTGCGAAACTACAAGCATCTGGCCAAGCAACCACCATTAAAGCTGCGAAGAAAATGGTTGAGCGTGAGACTCCAGAAGTTTGGGACGTACTTGCATCTGTGATCCGTCAGCATCCAGTCATGTTGAACCGTGCACCAACACTTCACCGTCTAGGTCTTCAAGCATTTGAACCTATTCTGATTGAAGGTAAAGCGATCCGTCTTCACCCGTTAGTTTGTGCGGCATTTAACGCCGACTTCGACGGTGACCAAATGGCGGTACACGTACCATTAACACTTGAAGCTCAGTTAGAAGCTCGTGCGTTAATGATGTCAACCAACAACATCTTGTCTCCAGCGAACGGCGAACCAATCATCGTACCGTCTCAGGACGTTGTGTTGGGCTTGTATTACATCACACGTGATGCAATCAATGCCAAAGGTGAAGGCATGGTGTTCGCGGATACTCACGAAGTAAACCGTGCACTTGCAACTGGTCAGGTTGATCTACATGCTCGCGTGAAAGCACGTGTACACCAAACTGTGATTGATGAAGATGGTAACCGTCGTCAAGAAACCATCATTGTTGATACAACCCCTGGTCGCTGCTTGCTTTGGGAAGTTGTTCCTGAAGGTATGGACTTCCAGCAAATTAACGTTGAGATGACCAAAAAGAACATCTCGAAGTTAATCAACTCTTGCTACCGTAAACTGGGTCTGAAAGATACTGTTATCTTCGCTGACCAGTTGATGTACCTAGGCTTCCGTCAAGCGACGCGTTCAGGTGTATCTGTTGGTATGGAAGACATGCTGATTCCACCAAACAAACAGGCAATTATTGGTAAAGCGGAAGCTGAAGTTCGTGAAATCGAACAACAGTTCGAACAAGGTTTCGTAACTGCCGGCGAACGTTATAACAAAGTTGTCGATATCTGGGCACGTACCAACGACCAGGTAGCGAAAGCGATGATGGACAACTTGTCTTACACGACTGTTAAGAACAAACAGGGTGAAGATGAGAAACAGAAATCATTCAACAGCATCTACATGATGTCTGACTCCGGTGCCCGTGGTTCCGCAGCTCAGATTCGTCAGTTGGCTGGTATGCGTGGTCTGATGGCGAAACCGGATGGCTCGATCATTGAAACGCCAATTAAAGCGAACTTCCGTGAAGGTCTGACAGTACTTCAGTACTTCATTTCAACACACGGTGCGCGTAAAGGTTTGGCCGATACAGCACTGAAAACAGCGAACTCTGGTTACCTGACTCGTCGTCTGGTAGACGTTGCGCAAGACTTGGTCATCACTGAGCCAGATTGTGGTACTTATGATGGTCTTGTAATGACGCCGTTCATTCAAGGCGGTGACGTGATCGAGAACCTGGGTACTCGAGTACTGGGTCGTGTCGTTGCTGAAGACGTTAAGAAAGTGGGTACAGACGAAGTTCTTCTTCCTCGTAATACCTTAATTGACGAGAAACTGGCTACGTTTATTGAAAACGCGGGTATTGACGAAATCAAAGTACGTTCAGTTGTAAACTGTGCCTCTACTTTCGGTGTATGTGCGAAATGTTACGGTCGTGACTTGGCACGTGGTCATCAAGTGAACCCTGGTGAATCTGTGGGTGTAATGGCTGCTCAATCAATTGGTGAGCCAGGTACACAGTTAACCATGCGTACGTTCCACGTGGGTGGTGCTGCGAGCCGAACTTCTGCTGCAAACAGCGTACAAGTTCGTAACAAAGGTACTGTACGTTTCCACAATGTGAAAACTGTACAACACGCGAAAGGTCACTTGGTATCAACTTCACGTTCAGGTGAAATCGGTATTGCAGATGATCTAGGTCGTGAGCGCGAACGTTACAAGATCCCTTACGGTGCGTCTATTCTGCTGAAAGATGGCGAAGCTGTAGAAGCGGGCGGTATCGTGGCGACTTGGGATCCGCATACACATCCACTGGTAACAGAAGTAGCTGGTAAAGTTCGCTTCAGCCAGATTGCTGATGGTGTAACTGCAACATCGAAAACTGATGATGCAACTGGTATGACGACTGTTGAGATCTTGCCTGTTACAGCGCGTCCTGCTTCTGGTAAAGATTTACGTCCTGCTGTTGTGCTTGACACAGTAGATGGTGGCGAACAGTTCTACTTCTTGCCACAAAACACAATTCTTTCTGTCCGTGATGGCGAAACAATTGGTGTGGGTGATGTAATTGGTCGTGTACCACAAGAATCTTCACGTACTCGTGATATTACCGGTGGTCTGCCGCGTGTAGCTGACTTGTTCGAAGCACGTAAGCCGAAAGAACATGCGATCCTTGCAGAAGTGTCTGGTATCGTAAGCTTCGGTAAAGAGACCAAAGGTAAGAACCGTCTGGTAATTACTCCGGATGATGGTTCAGAGATCTACGAAGAGCTTATTCCGAAATGGCGTACCATTAACGTGTTCGAAGGCGAACATGTGAACCGTGGTGAAACGATTTCTGATGGTCCACAGAACCCGCATGACATCTTACGTCTGAAAGGTGAAGTGGCGTTGACCAATTACATCGTGAATGAAGTTCAAGACGTTTACCGTCTGCAAGGTGTAAAAATCAACGATAAGCACATCGAAGTGATCGTACGTCAAATGTTGCGTAAAGTTGAAATCACTGATGGTGGTGATTCTAGCTTCATCAAAGGCGAACAGGTGGATTACATCCGCGTTGCTCAAGAGAACCAAGCATTGCTTGCTCAGAACAAGTTCCCTGCGAAGTTTGAACGTCAATTGATGGGTATTACCAAAGCGTCACTTTCTACTGATTCGTTCATCTCTGCTGCATCGTTCCAGGAAACAACTCGTGTGTTAACTGAAGCGGCTGTAACAGGTAAAGAAGATGATCTACGCGGTCTGAAAGAAAACGTAGTTGTAGGTCGTCTGATCCCAGCGGGTACAGGTCTGGCTTACCACTTGGAGCGTCGTCGTCAAGAAGCAGAAGCTGCAGAATTTGAACTGCATAATGACTTCTCTGATGTAGACCAAGCGCTTAGCCAAGCATTTAATGATGAGTTTAACGGTCTGTAATCAGACACTTTAAATCAGAAAAAGCCACCTTCGGGTGGCTTTTTTTATGGCTGGATGTTGTCAAATCAGCACTTTTAAACAATGATTTGAAATCAAACCCTAAAATATGCCAGTATTTCTGAGGAAAACATAAACTTAAATGGGAACAGTAAGATGAAAAATTTAGCAATCTCAGTTGTACTACTGCTAGCACTCGGTTTGACAGCGTGTTCTAAAGATCAAGCAGAAAATACAGCACCTGGCGACACTACAGCCGCGGATGAAACTGAAGTTGTAGATCAAACAGCTGCAAATGAAGAAGCTCAACCTTTGGATGCGGCACCATTAGAAACAGATGACGTTGCAACATCAGAAGCTGTTACTCAATAAAGTAAAACAAGCTTTACATCTATTTAGGCACTGATCATTGCTACTTATTAATCCATACCGATGATCTGTAGTACAAGTGCCGCTTGTTAAGCTCGGTACTTATTTTTTATTGAGAGGGAAAAATGCGTTCTATAAGTAAAAAATTAGCGGTTACCACATTATTCGTAGTCTCAACTGTTTCATTTGCAGCACCTATGCCCAATACTATTATGGTTGAAGATAAAGCTGTGGTTCCTGTATTAAAAACTGAAGTGCTGCGTCGGGTAGAAGGACAGCAACCTGTACGTCATGTTGAAGCCACGATTCTGGAAATCACCAATAAAGGCAAGGATATTGTTGCTAAAGAAGTGGTATTTGATGACACTCTGGGGCAGTTCTCAGATAAAAAACTGTCAATTCCAGTGATTCAAAAGGGGGGCGTGATTGTTCCCACCTCTAAAATTGAATTCAATACGACATTGAAGCAGGACGGTGAAATCCTCCAGCAAATCAGGACTATTGATGCTGAAGGTATCGAGTTTAAAAAAGATCAGGCTGAACCTGTAAAACGTACTCTACAATTGCAGCAACATAGTGGTACGGATAAAACCAAGGTAACCCATACCGTGATGACTGAAGATGGTGCAACCTCTCGTGATTTGATAATAGTAGATACTGCGGAATAAACTTAAAAGATCCCATTTCATGTGCTATTTACAAAATAGCGTAGGGGAGTTTCAAGATTTAACATCTTGTTATAAATCGCTCCTTAAATTCCGGTTACTCTTAACTCATAAGACAGAGGAATCGAACAGGGGGCTGGATCATGAAAAAGTTAATTGGCGTAGTGGCTGCGGTGACAGTTTCAACCTTTATGTTAGCAGGTTGTGAAAATATGTCTGCCCGTGATCAACGTGTAGGTGCGGCAGCACTCGGTGGCGCAGTCGGTGGTGGTGTGGGTAATAGTGTCGGCGGCGGCTGGGGTTCTGCTATTGGTGGTGGTGCTGGTGCCGCTGTCGGAAGTAAAACCCAAGGTGGCTCTAACCGCAATGCAACCTACAGTGGTGTAGGCGGCGCTGTTGGCTCAGCCGTTGGTAAGAGTATTTTTGGTGGTAACGCTGGTGCAGCAATCGGTGGTGCGATCGGTGGTGGTGCAGGCGCGGCGATTGAGCAACGCCGTTAATCACAGCCCTATCTGGTATTAATATATAAAAGCGCCTGTACAGGCGCTTTTATTGTGTTGATCCAATTCCTATTTATCTTTAAAAAGAGCTTTGGGTTTTTTACGACGGATATATAAGGTCTTTTTTACTTCTGCAATACGTACACCTGAATCATCATAAATATCGACCTGATAGTTACGATAGACAGGAGCATGATCAGCCGCCAAATTCATAATAGTTTTCACTTCTTCAGCATCAATGCGTATGTCTGCATACACGGTTCCGCGGCCTGGAGAAAGGAATTGGATGGTCGCTTCTTTATCCCAGACAATATATTTTGGTCCCAGATGATGCATCAGGAGCAGCATGTAGAAGGGATCGACCATGGAATACAGGCTACCCCCAAAATGTACGCCGACAATATTCTGGTTTTTACGAGTTAGTGGCATTTTCACGCGAATATGATAATTGGCATAATCCAGTTCATCAATTTCGATACCCGCTCCACGATAGGGTGCATAACGGTTTAAGATAAATTTAGTGACCAAAGGCAGGCTTTGAATTTTACGTAATAGGCTCATACTGACATTCTTTTTTCTTGTATAGCTATGCATACTAGAACAACAAAATTGTGATGGCATTGATAAATCATGCCGAGTTATAAAATAAACGGTCAATAACAATAAAGGAAGACCAAATGGAAACACAAACTCAATGGGTGGCAACCAGTGATCAGCAGCGTCTTGCAGTAAGAACTTTTGGTGATATCAGCAAGCCTGCTTTGGTTTTGGTGCATGGCTATCCGGATCATCAGGAGGTCTGGAAAAATGTAATTGTCTATCTGCCGGATTATTTTATCGTTACTTATGATGTGCGTGGTGCAGGGGATTCATCTATTCCCAAATATATCCGTGATTATCATCTAGAGCGTCTGAGTATGGATTTGGAGGAAGTGGTGAATGCCGTTCTTCCAGGACAATCTTTTCATTTGGTCGCCCATGACTGGGGTTCGATTCAGTCTTGGGAATCGGTAACTGACCCAAGATTCGAAGGCCGTATTCTTTCCTTTACCACGATTTCAGGTCCCTGTCTGGATCATGCCGCCTTCTGGATGCGGAATCAGTTCAAGCAAAACCGATCAAGATTTTTTAAACAATTAAGCAAGTCTTGGTATATCGCCATGTTTCAATTGCCTTGGCTGGCACCAACTGCATGGAATTTTTTCAATCCCGAGCGCTGGGGCAAAATTATTCGGGAATTGGAAGGCAAAGAAGGACTGCCATTGAACCAGAATATTGTCAAAGATGGAAAATATGGCGTTGGGCTGTATCGGGCCAATTTTATTCCACGGTTGCTTAAACCTCGTGAACGCCATGCCATCTGTCCGGTACAGGCCATTGTGCTAAAGCGGGATAACTTCGTCAGTCCGCAACTAGTTGATGAAATGCCAAAATGGGTGCAAACCTTTTCCAGGGTAGAGCTAGATGCCAATCATTGGGCAATCTTAAGCCAGCCAAAACTTATTGCAGAGTCTATCCGTGAGTTTACTCAACAGCATGCTTAATCCAGTCACAAAGATGGATTTGGATTGATAAAAATGTAGGGGAATTTTTATTCGCATTTTCTGATAAAATACCTCCCTTTCTCTCATTCCCAATTCATTATGTTTGCGATTCTTGCTGCTATCGGAGTCATGTGTGGACTCTCCTTGGCACGTGTACCTGTGGTTTTTGCCCTGGTCATTGGTGCTATTCTTGGTGGTTTGCTGGCGGGTCTAGGCCTGCAGGGAACTTTAGATGCATTTAACAATGGCCTGGGTGGTGGTGCTAAAATTGCCTTGGCTTACGGTATTTTAGGTGCATTTGCTTTAGCTTTGGCACGTTCAGGCCTGCCTGATCTTTTGGCTTATAAGATGATTAGTACCTTAAAAGGTGAGGCTGATATCAAAGCACAAAATCGTGTTAAATATATGATTTTTGCAACTGTTGCAATTGCAGCGGTCTTCTCTCAAAACGTGATTCCTGTGCATATTGCGTTTATACCTGTGTTGATTCCGCCTTTATTGATTGTATTTAATCACTTGCAGTTAGACCGCCGTCTGGTGGCCTGTTTGCTGACATTTGGTCTGGTTGCGACCTATATGCTGATTCCAGTTGGTTTTGGTGCAATCTTCCTGAATGATATTTTGGGTCAGAATATCAATACTTTTGGTAAAGCTTATGGCTTCCAGATCACCTATGACCAGATTCCAGCTGCCATGGCGCTTCCTGTATTTGGCATGTTTATCGGTTTGCTGGTTGCGATCTTTATCAGCTATCGTAAGCCACGTGTGTATAAAGATATCCAGGTCGAACAGCAGCAGAGTATTTCTGCCGAACTGGGCGTAGAACAGCAGGCAGCTCGACCTCAAATTGCCAAGTTCACCATCTGGATGGCAGTGATTGCAGTTGTAGCAACGCTGGCTGTGCAGCTGTATTCAGATTCTATGATTCTTGCAGGTTTGGTGGGCGTAGCAATTCTTAGCTGTGCCGGAATCTTTAAATGGAAAGAAGCAGATGATGTGATCATTACCGGTATGCGTATGATGGCACTGGTTGGTTTCATTATGATCGCTGCCCAGGGGTTCGCCTCAGTCATTGAAGCAACCAATCAGGTGCCAGCGCTGGTTCAGGCCTCTGTAGAATGGATTGGTCAAAGTAAAGCACTTGCAGCCTTCTTAATGCTCTTGATTGGTCTGCTAGTAACTCTTGGGATCGGTTCATCATTCTCGACTGTGCCAATTCTAGCCATCATTTATGTACCGTTATGCATTCAGTTTGGCTTTAGTCCTGAAGCAACTATTGCCATTATTGGTACTGCTGCGGCATTGGGGGATGCAGGTTCGCCAGCGTCAGATTCTACCCTTGGCCCAACGTCTGGCCTGAATATGGATGGTCAACATGACCATATGAAGGACAGTGTGATTCCAACCTTTATCCACTACAACATTCCATTGCTGATTTTTGGCTGGATTGCGGCAATGGTGCTTTGATTGTGTGATGTTTCACACATTTTATTTGAATTAGTGCCTATTAATTCTGACTTGTCTGCTTGGAATAAATAATAATTAAATCAGATTAACTTGGTTGGTGTTTTAATCCAACCGGGTTGGTCAGATTAAAATAAATATATATTAATTACATATACTTAAATAATACTTATAATTTGATTTTATAATATCTATTGCATATTAATTTTAACCATGTTTATTATTAATTAAGGTATATTTTTCTTAATAATTATTCTTCCCGTGGGGTATTAAAAATGTTAAAGCAAGTTGCTCTAATTGCATTAATGGGTCTTTCAGTATCTGCGATGGCAGGCCAGTGGCAAGTTAAGGTAGGTGGCTCGGTTGTTTCTCCGACTGGTGAGTATCAGCTTGGCCCAGATGCTGAGCTAAAAGCTGCGGATGAATTAGCATTTACACCATCGGTTGAATATTTCTTTAATGACAACATCTCTGCAGAATTATTACTTGCAGCACCTATTAATCATGATGTTGAATTAAATGGTACGGATGTAGTGCGAATTAAACATTTACCACCAACACTGACTGCAAAGTATCATTTTAAAAACTCAACTCGCTTTACTCCATACATTGGTGTAGGTGGTACAGTATTTGTTGCTTGGGATGAACGTACAAAAGGTCTAGGCGATACTGACGTAGATGTAAAAGAAGATTTTGGCTTTGCTGGACAGGTAGGCTTCGGCTATCAACCAGCTGATGCGAAAAACTGGGGTGTTTACTTTGATGCACGTTATGCACAAATTAGCCCTGAAGTTACTTTGACTGGAGATGTACCAGCTAAATTTGATCTAGATATTGATCCTATGGTTTACACCATTGGCTATAGCTACAAATTCTAATTTTTGGAATTATCCAAAAGCCTTATCTACGGATAGGGCTTTTTTTTGCAAAATAACAACGATTTATAACGTGATTTAATTGAGCAGATTCGCCCTGTTCAAATATATTGAATGCAATAAAGTTAAAGATAATCTGAAGATAATAAAGAGAATAGGAAGATCAAGAATGAAATGGTTGCTTAGAAGTGGATTGGTCTTCTTTATGGTCTGGACGACTCAAAGCCATGCGGCAAGTTTCGACTGCCAGAAGGCTCAGTCACAAACTGAAAAGGCGATTTGCCAGCATCGGACACTGAATGATGCCGATGTCAAAATGGCCACCAGTTACAATATTATCCGTCATCTTGTGCCCATGGGTACGCGCTCGGTCATTCAGCGAGATCAGGTCAAGTGGTTACAGTTTCGTGATCAGTGTCAGGAGTCTGTCGACTGTCTGACGCAGGTGTATAAAATGCGCCAGCAACAGATCGACTTGCAATTTGACCGGGTCTATCGTCAAGGACCATTTTAAGTGGTGAATTTTTTTGCATGAAAATCACTAGATACTATTGAAAATTAAACAACTCACTCCATCCATATAGGCATCAGCTTAAGTCTGTTTCCAAGAATGAAAGGAGTAAAGAATGAGCGAGTCAAACGCACAAAAGCATAGTTTCCAGGCCGAGGTGGCGCAGTTACTGCACCTCGTGACACATTCGCTATACTCAAACCCTGAAATTTTCCTGCGTGAATTGATTTCAAATGCTTCAGATGCATGTGATAAGTTACGCTTTGAAGGGATCAATCATCCTGAATATTATGAAAATGAACCTGACCTGCGTGTACGGGTTAGCCTCGATCAAGACAACAAAACCATTACTATTTCAGACAATGGCATTGGCTTAAGCCAGCAAGAAGCCATTGATAATCTGGGGACGATTGCCAAATCAGGGACCAAAGACTTTATGTCCAAACTCACTGGTGATCAAAAAGCTGATGCTCAGCTGATCGGTCAGTTCGGTGTAGGTTTCTATTCAGGTTTCATCGTAGCGGATAAGATCACCGTAGAATCCCGTCGTGCAGGTGCGGACAAGTCTGAAGGTGTACGCTGGATCAGTGGTGGTACAGGTGATTTCGAAGTTGAACAGATCACTAAAAATGGCCGTGGTACGGACATTATCCTGCATTTGCGTGAAGATGCTCTGGATTATCTGCAAAGCTATAAAGTAAAGCAGATTATTAATAAATATTCTGACCATATCAGCCTGCCTATCCAGATGCAGAAAGAAGTCTGGCAGGAAGAAGAAGCTGCAGAGGGTGAAACACCAAAAGGTGGTCAATATGTGAAGACGGACGAGTGGGAAGCGATCAACTCTGCCAGTGCTTTATGGACTCGGAATAAATCTGAGATTACTGAAGAACAGTATGTCGAGTTTTATAAGAACCTGACTCATGACTTTGCTGCACCGCTGGCTTGGACACATAATCGTGTGGAAGGTAGCACGGAATACACCCAGCTGCTTTATGTACCGAGCAAGGCTCCACAGGATATTTTCACCCGTGATGCTAAAGCAGGGATTAAGCTGTATGTGAAACGTGTCTTTATTATGGATGATGCGGATAACCTGATTCCAAACTATCTGCGCTTTGTACAAGGTGTGGTGGATAGTGCAGATTTACCATTAAATGTAAGCCGCGAATTACTACAGGAAAGCCGTGACGTCAAAACGATTCGTGAAGGCAATACACGTCGTATCCTGACCATGCTGGATAATCTGGCCAAGTCTGAAGATGAAAAAGATCAGGAAAACTTCAAAACTTTCTACCGTGAATTTGGTGCTGTGCTGAAAGAAGGTTTGGGTGAAGATTTTAGTAACCGTGAGCGTATCCTGAAATTACTGCGTTATGCGACCTCAACCAATGATGAAATCAGTACTTCATTGGCAGACTATAAAGCTCGTATGAAGGAAGGTCAAAAGGCTATTTATTATGTAACGGCTGACAGTCTGAATGCAGCGAAAAATTCCCCTCAGCTGGAACTGTTCAAGAAAAAAGGTATTGAAGTTCTACTGATGTCTGAGCGCGTAGATGAATGGGCAATGAACTTCGTGCATGAGTTTGATGGTACGCCGTTGCAAAATGTATCTAAGGGTGCAGTAGATCTTGGTGATCTGCAAGATGCTGAAGAGAAGAAAGCGCTTGAAGCAGCTGCTGAGCAGTTTAAGCCTGTAGTCGATAAACTGACGGATTCCTTGAAGGATAAAACTAAGGAAGTGCGTGTAACAACTCGTCTGGTAGATTCACCAGCCTGTCTGGTGACGGGGGAAGGGGAGTTATCACCACAATTGATCCGTATGCTGAAAGATGCGGGCCAGCCTGTACCGGATATGAAACCGATTTTAGAGATCAACCCTGAACATCCATTGGTGAAAAAATTGGAAGGCTCTACCCAGTTTGATGACCTGGCCAATGTCATCTTTGATCAGGCAGTAATTGCTGAAGGTGGTTTACCAGAGAATCCGGCGGAGTATGTAAAGCGTATTAACAGTCTGTTATTAGCTTAATTTTCAGAGTTAGAAAAACCCTTCTTATAGAAGGGTTTTTTTATGACTATTCACTGGAAATATTAGACTATAAAAGGGCTTTAATCTGGAAAACCCATCATCAAAATAAAAAATACATTAAAGTATTTCATTTGATAAACAGATAATAAAATAAAAAATAATTTATAATAACGATTGTTAAGTTAATAGAGATATAGATCATGAAATCAGTAATTGTAATGAGTTTGGCAACTGCTGTACTTATGTCCACAAGCCAGCTTGCTATGGCGAATACCAGTGCTGAAAAAGTGGTGCGTACTGATCGTATAAGTTTCTATAAACCTATGAAAATGGAAGCTCAACAGGTTGAACGTGTACAGCGTACCGATCGTGTAGTGTTTAACAAAGCCACTCTGGATCAACCATCTTTGCAACCTAAACGTGTAATGCGTACAGACCGTATTATGTTTAGCAAAATTTAATGAATGACGATTGTATCGGATTGAAAAAGCCCATCTGACATGGGCTTTTGCATATCTAACGTTACTGATTTTAGAAAATAGCTTCTAAGCGGACTGCGGCGCCTAGGTAATGATTCCGATCTTCACGATGGTCATTTAAATAATTGACATCCGTCTGTACGAAGAACCATTCTCGAAGAAAGGGCTGGCGCCAGGAAACATAAGGTCCCCAAGTATTCAGACGTAGGTCTGTATCATTCATATAACCACCAGTATAAAGACCGTAGCTGAAACGGTGAGCATTAAAGAACTGGTGCTGTCGAAAACTGTAATTATTCCAGCGTAAATCATCATCCTGTTCATCTGCATAGATCAGGCTGAACTGGTTAGAGAGAAAAGGTTGATTAGGGCGCGCATGGGTTAATTCCAGGTTGGTTCGCAGATAGTTTTCACTATCAATCCCGTAACGATAGATCTGTTCGGCATGAAATGAGAAGTCATTATGTAGTGCCCAATCTCGACTTGCTTTTACACGGACATAGATATCATCGCCAGAACGAACCCCCAGATCCAGATCAGTTTCAAAAGGGAGTTTTTTAGAAAGTTCCGACCAGCGCAATGCGAGAGAGCTGTTATTTTCTCGTGTCCGGCTACGGTCCAGCCGTCTGTCAGGCGCATTGCCTGGATTCTCATTGGTAATTGTGACATTGTCATTCAGTTCATTATCGAGGCTGTCATCTCCAAAGACTACACTGAGTTTACGTTCTAATGTGGGAAGCTTGATTCTGCCGCGAATACGGGGTTTGACTTCATATTCATCATATTTGTTCCAGCTATTATCCACGATCACTCTCAGGGTGGCACGTGCAGGTTCATTTTCATCGGGTTCACCAAACCAGTTGTCAATTTTATTTGCAGTACGGTTAGTCCAGTGACGAATCCCTTTTTGTTTTCGATCTACCCAGGTATTTTCCTCAGTCTCATGGGTACTGGGAACGATGGGTTCACTCGACTGCTCCGGTAAAAAAGTAGGTGTGCTATCTATGAATCGCGGAATATAGTCAAGGAAGCTAAAGCTTTTGGAAGGCTCTGCTTCCTGCTCATCAGGCTCGGCTGTTTGACTTGTATCAGAAGATTGATCAAGCCCGGCCCAAAGTATCGGGCTAACACTTGTTAAACTGATCAGTAAGAAAGATGCGGGCAAAATCCGGCTTTTTTTCATAGGGCTATTCTTGCTCTTTTTCTTTATATTTCAAGAATAAGTTTGCAGAATTGCATCTAATAAAAGCAACCAGAACTACAAAATTACATCAATTTTTCCAAAGCCTTATCCAGGATGCTTGCATAAAGTTCTGCTACCGCCACAGGCTCTTTAATCTCCAGCAGAATCTGGTGGATCAGCTGCCAGTTAATTTGCTGATCACGTTTTAGAATCAAGCACGGATACATCTGTTCCGTGGAAGACAGCTTAAGACGTTGTTCCCCATGAATCACACGCAATTTTTGACGTTCCTGTAGTAATAGAAGGGGAGTATGAAAGTTGGCTGGCTGCTCATCAAATAGAATGAATTTTTTGGTGGTAATCTGATGCAGAGGAATAAATGGAAAATAATCCTCTTGTTGCCAGATCAATCGGGCCTGTTCGGAATAAGTTTGATAGAGTGAATCAAGCTGCAAGAATTTAGTATCTAATTCAACAGCGCTAATCGTTTTAATAGCAGCAATATGATAATTCTGTTGTTGTCCCCAGAACTGCATTAACTGTATGGCTTGCTGCCATTCACTTGTCCCTAATAGCATACAATAGTGGCTAAAGCGTCCCATGCTATCTATCTGCTCAGCCAGGTAAACTGGTTGAGAGTTCCACTCTATATGTTCCTGATAATGCCAAGCCATTTTGAGATGTTGCAGGGATGAATCAGAAGCCAGACTTAATTCAAAAAGATGATGATTACCTACTTCGACCAAGCTGAAGTCAGAAACCTGAAATAATAAATCCTGGAATTCTAGGGTCGCTGGAATATCAGGTACTGCGACGCTTTCCTTATTCTCTACTTGTGGTTCGTCTGGCTCTGAATGCCTTAAATCTAATTCTGCTGAAGGTACGATTATTTGAAGCACATTTGAAGCTTTTTGTTGAACGGGCAAAACTTGAGGATTCGCCCAAATCTCATGTTTGGAGATATAAGTATTTGTAGAGGGTTCAGGAAGCTTTTCTTCAACCATCTCTAAAGACAATGGGGTCGCAGTAGCTTGTAATTCATGATCACTTTTCAAACATGAAGAAAGCTGTTGCTGGTGTAACAGCCAGCTAAAGCTCTGCTCTATATCAAGGTTCCATTCACTGATCAATGCAGTACGTTGAGGTGCTGGGATCAGCCAGATTTGCCAGCCACGTTTAGGATCATGCAAGAAAGCCCAACCTGAAAGCGGGTGAGCATACAGGGCTTCTTTCAGATGATCTGCATTGAGAAAAAACCACGGAAGCTATGGTAATAATGGGTTTCTCGAGCAAATTCCTGTGCAGCAAGTTCAGGTTGAAGACGGGTTCTGAATGCCAGCAGCTGTTTCTTGAAAACAGGCTCATTGCACTGCTGGAAAATTTCTTGCACACGTTTTTTAGAGCGGACTACTTCATATAAGCTGAGACTACGATGATCCAGATCATGTCCTAATTCATGCAGTTCTTTAATCAGGCGTACTTTTTCAAGAGCATTCATCATCGTCATCTATTATAAATATTTAAGTGCTTTATCCAGGCTTTTGGCCAGAATGATATTGGCAGCCAGTTCAATCAGTTTATATTCAGTTGAGTTAGGGTCAGTATAACGTTCGGCTAACTGCAAAAGATGATCAATCGGAATCGCCTGTGGCGAAATTTGACCTTGTACTAAAGCTTGCAATTCATTCATGGCAAAACTTGTCACATATAAAAATGATCATTTTTTGATTATATGGAGGGAAAATATAAAAATGTTATTTTTTATCAATTATTTTCTAGAAATGTAGCGCGATAAAATTTTGAAGGGTGTGGAAGATCACCTGGATGAATCATGGATCAAAATATTTAGGTAATTGAAATAAGCTTGAAAATAAATTTAATCGTTTTCTGTCATGTAGTACTGCAAAAATAAAAAACAGGCTGAATATTTCAGCCTGTTTTTTTTAAGAAAGAAGCTAGAAAATTAAGCTTCTTTTACAGTTTCAGTAGTATCCGCCGCAACAGTTTCAACGGCAGCCGCTTTTTTTACTGGAAAGTCAGGTGTGTAGACAATCTGCGCAGTTGCAGTTACTGAAAGCGCCATTACCGTTGCAGCCAAAACAAATTTAATTGCGTTCATAATATGACCTTTATGAGCTGATGTTCAATATATTGAACTGGGAGAAAATAGAACCTTATTTGTGTGAAAATGATACCAAAGCGGCAGTATTAAAAAATGATTGATTCGGCAATTTTATAAAAAATAATAAAATTTTATTTATAAAAAACAATAAATTAGAACTTTTACTCTAATCTCGAGAAAACTCATTCTTCATAAGGCTTATTTAAAAAATAATAATTTAAATAAGAATAAAGATTTTTATATGAAAGATTTAAAAGGTGATGCCATGCTGATTAGACTGAGGTGAACACGGTATTGTAAAACACATGTAAGGATTTGCTGTCCGATGTTTAAGGAACGTTTGCTCAGGATTTAAATCCATTATGATGACGCTTCACTCACCAAAAAGAGAGTTACATCATGGCGATTGCAAAAGTTGTTGAAGTTAATTCGAGTAGCAATAAGAGCTTTGAGGATGCGATTCAGACTGGCATTGCTAAGGTCACCGAAACCGTCAAGAATGTTCAGGGTGCCTGGATTAATGAACAAAAAGTTGTCATCAAAGACAATAAAATTACTGAATATCGGGTCAATCTTAAAATCAGTTTTCTGGTCGAATAAATACAGAACAAAAAAAT
>NZ_AJXD01000086.1:0-507 GCF_000264725.1 Acinetobacter sp. HA
TTTCTGATCATTCTTATATTGCGATAAAGCGTACACAGCCCAAATCATAGCAGGGATCCAACCTAGGATCGTAATTTGAAGAAATAAACACATTATTCCTGCGAATGGACGACCGATAGTAAAAAAATAATAACCAAGGAAAAAGCAAAGCTGGCAGAAGTCTCATATTACAGTCCTATTGATGCGTTATTTCGGAAGAGTTAATGGTCCACAAGGGGTAAATTAAACAGCTTGCGATCTCTTTCATCCGTCAAATACTTATCCATCTGAGCAATTAGTTTAGCTCGGGCTTGCTCATCATCTTCAGTGATTTTTAGCATACAGGATCCGATTAAAATCTTGCGTCTGGTATCATCTTTTCGGGCTTGCTCTTTCTCTTTGGCACGTTCTCTTGCAAGTGCTGCCTGTCTTTGAGCTTTCAGTTGTTTCAGCTTTTCTTCCTGGGCCTTGATTTTGCTGTCTAGTGTTTCAGTAACGCTCATTAATCCAATACCATCATCCTGGGAA
>NZ_AJXD01000087.1:0-619 GCF_000264725.1 Acinetobacter sp. HA
TTTTTGATTTATGAAAGAGATCTAATAATTAACAGACTTAACCTAGTAAATTTAAATATATAGTTAGACATCTCAGAATATATACATAACTCCTATTTTTCTACTCTCTTTATTTTTATGCGTAAAATAATAAGATTGAATTGTCGTTCTCTGTAATTAAAAAATACAGATCGAATACTAACTCTTCATTTTCTAATAATAAAAATAAAAACTGGTATTACTATTTTTAAATTCAGTCACATAATATCCATTCTGTATTTAGCTTTTAGCTCCTACCTTAGTACAGGCAAATTAACCTTTGCTGAAAAAAATAATTTAAAGGAAGGAAAAAAATGGCAACTCAAGATAATGATAACGATACAGATACTTCAAATCGCGGATTTGCAAGTATGGACTCCGAAAGACAACGAGAAATAGCAAGTCAAGGCGGTCGAGCTGCCCATGCCAGTGGAAATGCTCACGAATTTAGCTCTGAAGAAGCCAGAGAAGCAGGACGTGCGGCTCATCGAAGCGGTAATGCACATGAATTTACCTCAGAAGAAGCCCGTGAAGCTGGTAGCCGTAGTCATTCAGGACGCCGCAGCAGCTATGATGACGATGATGATGACGATCGTGGCCG
>NZ_AJXD01000088.1:0-539 GCF_000264725.1 Acinetobacter sp. HA
CCAGTACTGGACAAAGAATTTCTGTTAAGACTGTTACTACAGCAAGTCATGTCGATTTTAATCTTAAAACGATTGAGTTAGTGGACAGAATTATTGTTTTAAGAATTAACCCAGAGGACCTCTGTATTGAAGTAGTCTATGACTTAAATATGGAGCAGTTTCAGGCTAAGTCACGAGAATACAAAGGGAAATATATTTTAGGTATTTATAACAAAATACTTTTAGCTAATTCAAAAATAAATATAGGGTTAAATATTCCTACTGAAACAGAACTGAAAGTTGAAAATAATCATGAGCTATTGATTTTAAATAATATTTTTTATGATGGATATGAGATAAAACAATATGAAAATGCAAAAATTGAAGTTTATAAGGATGGTGAAAAACAACCATCAGCTAAAGAAATTTTGAGGCAGATAGCCCTCCCTTTAAATAATTCAGCCGGAAATCCTAAAAATACTCAGCAATTAGGGGATCATGTGATCAAGGCAATAAAGAACTTTAGATCAACCTGATTTCGCATAAGAGATTTTATGTTA
>NZ_AJXD01000089.1:0-700 GCF_000264725.1 Acinetobacter sp. HA
CATTTCGTATAAGGTGTATTATGTTAATTTTAGATTTACTAAAACTATTTTTTGAGAACTAGGCTGTTATGGGAACTGTAAAGCTCAAATCTTCTGATGAAGTTTTTCAATTAAAAATTAGTCTGCTAGGTAGTGATCCTGAAATCTGGAGAACTATTCAAATTTCATCGGCAGCTACTTTATCTAGGCTCCATAAGGCAATTCAATCTGCTTTTGATTGGGAAGATAGCCATTTACATGAATTCACGACTATTAAGCATGAAAAGATCAATAAAAGACAAAAATTGAAAGAAGTTCTACGTGTAGGTAAAAAAATTATATATACATATGATTTTGGCGATTGTTGGGAACATTTGATTACTGTAGAAAGCAGACAATCTCCTGATTTAAATAAAAAATATCCATGTTGTATAGATGGTCAAAATCATGCTCCATTTGAAGATATTGGAGGAATTTTTGGATATCTTGATATTTTAGATGCATTACAAGACCCCAAACATCCAAGATATGACGATTACATGCAAATTATCGAGGATGAAATAGGAGAGATAGAGTTTGATCCGACCTACTTTAATTCACATGATATTAAGTTTTAAACCTGATTTAACATAATGGATATTATACGCAATACACTTGTATATTAATATAAAAATCAACAACTTAAAAATTTATTTATGACTAAGAAATCAGCAAAAAACCG
>NZ_AJXD01000090.1:0-1109 GCF_000264725.1 Acinetobacter sp. HA
TTTTTTATAACTAGTTTTATTTTCTTAAGCCAGTCGAAGGCGATCGGCATCTAAGTGTAACTGTTGATTCAGTTCATCAACCCAAATTGCCCAGTCATCGTCTTGTACCAAATGACTAATTAACAATGAACGCTGTGCTTTATTCCAGAAATGCGCATCATGCAATGAGATTTCCTTAGGTAACTGATGAGTACGTACATATAGCTCAATGGCAGCAGGACTATTCGGCAAACCAAGTTGCGAAAATAATAGGGGTAAGGATGGTTGCATTGTTCCGAGCATCTCGCCCTCCTTATATCAGTTAATTTGTAATTCTTTATAGAACTAACTTATAAGATAAGACAAAAAAAACCTAGTCCTGTGACTAGGTTTGTTTGTATCTTTTTGTATAAAAGTGGACTAAGCGCTTTGCTTGTCACTCTCTACATGCAGTAATTGATTGAGCTTATCAATAATTACAATCCATTCATCATCTTGATGCCAATGTTCACGAAGAAATGCACTCTGCCCCTCACTCCAAAATTCCGCGTCTGGCAGAATAACTTCAGATGGAAGCTGATGGGTGCGGGTAAATTCATCAATCGACCTTTCGTCTGCTGGCAGGCCGAGTTGTTCAAATAATAATTCTAAAGTAGGTTGCTGTTCCAATACCATTTGATTGCTCCGTAATAGAAATAAAAAATAATTTGCTGCTAGTTTTTTAACGTTCAAGGATGTGAGGAGGTCGGCAGATCACAAGTACCTGAACCCTCTGCTTCTATATGCAATTGTTCATTCAGTACATCGACAAAAATGGCCCAATCATCATCTTGCTTCCAATGCCCAATTAGAAAGTCATGTTGGTTCTTGGTCCAAAAAGGTGCTTTATGTAATGGCACATCCATCCCGATCTGATGGGTTCTGATAAATTCATCGATTGCTTCAGGGCTTGAATCCAAGCCGAGTTGCTCAAAAAAAACTTCCATGGTAGGTCGCTGCTCTAACATCTCAGTACCTCCTCTTTTATTGATGACTCTGCTTACAAATTAAACGACTTATATAGAAAGTTCAGTTGTCGCTCTTTGACAGGATGTTATTTTTTGTTCTTAGGATATTCTGAAATAAAAAAA
>NZ_AJXD01000091.1:0-807 GCF_000264725.1 Acinetobacter sp. HA
ATCTGCTGTTCAGTTTTCAGTGTGCTGAGTTTGATCTCATTTTCAGCAATCAGCAGATCCATATTTTTGCCGTATTGCAGCTGAGCCTGATTTCTCTGTTTGATTTCATCATTGCTGCGGCTGATTTCGGTCTCAATCCCTTTTCGGCGTAGTTCGGTGACTTTCGGTCCTTCGTGCAGGGTCGCTTCCAGGCCATTCTCCTGGTCTTTGTAGCTGCGATGGTCGACTCGGGCGGTGTATCCGGCTAGATCCAGGTGCATATTGCAGATATCGGCAAAGTGTTCGCGCCAGTGTTCAATTTCTCCACTGTGTTTCTGATCCAGTTCCCGGGTTTTCTCGGTAAAACCTTCCGGAGTGAGCTTGCGTGTGCTCATCAGGATATGGGCGTGATAATTGCGTTCATCACTGCCGGATCCGGTATGCGGTGCATGGATACAGGCATCAACGGCCACCTGATGTCTGTCCACGATACTGGCGCATAGTTCTTCGAGCATGGCCAGACGTTGTTCCTGGTTCAACTCACTTGGAAAGGCAATTTCAAATTCCCGGGCGACTGTCGAGTTTTTTCGGGTTTCCCGTTGTTCCACTTCGTTCCAAAGTTTTTCCCGGTTTTTTAAATGTTTTGGTGCGCCTGCCGGTAAATAAATCTCTTTGTGTTCTACCCCAGTTTTTCGGCTGTAGTCATGTTCTCGGCCTTCACGTTCACAATAGATTTTTTCACCGGCCCGATAGGCGATTGCAGCAGTGGCGGAACGCCCTGCGGATCGTGCTACGGTTTTGACTGAAAAGTGGTAAATCGCCATGCCT
>NZ_AJXD01000092.1:0-7553 GCF_000264725.1 Acinetobacter sp. HA
TTTTAAAGGAAACATCATCGACTCAAATCTCTATTTGCAACAGTGCCTGATTAACCACGATTGTTTAACTAATATGAACAAAGTCGTGAAACATTGGTCAAAGAATAGGCGTGGAACGTGAAAAATCATAAAAAAAGCCCGAACAGGGATGTTCGGGCTATCAACTAGGAACTACAGCGTTGAATTTTCAAGAGAATTATAACACATTTCGTATAAGGTGTATTATGTTAATTTTAGAAAATTTAAATTTTCTCTAAGAAACTTTGGATAGCTGTTATTACCGGCACTGTTGCAAATAGAGATTTGAGTCGATGATGTTTCCTTTAAAAAGTACTTAGAGACCGAAAACCCTGTTGATTAGACACACTTCACCCTGAGGCTGACCATAATAAAATGACGATGCTTGTCCTTTACGTAGTGCACGCATGACTTCAATACCTTTAATTGTGGCATAAGCCGTCTTCATAGATTTGAATCCTAATGTGGCCCTGATGATCCGCTTTAGCTTGCCATGATCACATTCAATCACGTTATTTTTATACTTAATCTGCCTGTGCTCAAGGTCTGGTGGACATTTACCTTCCCGTTTTAACCGTGATAAAGCACGTCCATATGTGGGTGCTTTATCCGTGTTGATCACTTGTGGAATTTGCCACTTCTTCACATTATTTAAAATTTTTCCAAGAAAACAATATGCTGATTTGGTATTACGTCTAGAAGAAAGATAAAAATCAATGGTATCGCCACGTTGATCGACTGCACGATACAGATAAGACCATCGTCCATTCACTTTTACATAGGTTTCATCAATATGCCACGAGCTCAGATCTGTAGGATTACGCCAATACCAGCGTAAACGTTTTTCTATTTCAGGAGCATAACGTTGAACCCAACGGTAAATAGTCGTGTGATCAACATTCACACCCCGTTCGGCCAGCATTTCCTGCAGTTCACGATAGCTAATGCCATATTTACAATACCAGCGCACAGCCCAAAGAATGATTTCGCCCTGAAAATGCCGACCATGGAAAGGATTCATATGCTGCACCTTTAGCTAAAACAGTCTTCAGCTTACCATTCGTGGTTATTTGCAACAGTGCCTTATTACCTCTGTTTCCTTTTCTTTGTGAGGGAAATGACCACAATCTTTTAGAATTTTCAGCTCTTTATATCCATTAGAAAGCTGAATAAAGCGTTCTGGTTGACTCAAAGTTGCATATTCATCATGTTCCCCATGTATTACTAAAAGAGGACATTCTATTTTTGATATATAGGCATCTATATTCCAATTACGGAATGATGGTGATAACCAAGTATCGATCCATGCTCTTAATACCCATTCAGCTTTATCTCCATGAAACTTAGCTAATTTCTTAATGAATTGTTCATTACAAAAATTAGTTTCCGCATCTTTTATACCTTGTCGAGTAATTTCTTCCACCATAGACTGTGCGGATATAGTAATTGCTGCTTTGCAACGGTCTGGATATATAGCAGCTATTACAGCAGTCATCCCACCACCAACACTATGGCCCATAACAATAAATTGATCTATTTCTAGATGTTGTAGTACAGCAGCAAAAGTTGTTTGAGCTTCCTCCGTAATGAAATTAAGAGATAATTTTTCTAAGGGTGAGGAGTTTCCAAATCCTAAGCGATCATAAGCAATAACTTCTCTCTGGAGAAATTCAGCTAATCGTTGAGGAAAGCTTTTCCAAAGTTCAACGCTTCCTAAAGATTCATGAAGCAAAATAATGGGAGTCTTATGAGAAGCAGGGACAATCCATCGTTTAAAAAATATAGATTTATCACCCAATTTTATAGTTTCTTCTACAATATTCATTTTTTTATTCAGCTTAAAAAAGATGCTGTTATTCTAATAAAAAGTAGAGCATCTATACTGACCATAGAGTCGCCTATTTAACATAATGGCGGTTATACGAAGTACAGTTGTATATTAATTTTAAAATCAATAATTTAAAAATTTAGTCATGACCAAGAAATTAGCAGAAATCGGCTTTTGTAATAAGTTGGTGAGTTTTTAAGCGAATCTGTAACATTTTGCCAGAAAAATTGATCAATAATTGATCAATTTTCGAATCAGTGCCCATTTTAAGCGGATCCAGGTTGCGAAACTATCCCCAATTGCTGTGGATAAAATTTAGGCTATTTTGTACGCCCTGGCGTACATGAAACTCGGCCCTTTGCGGCTATCCGGAATACTGGAATTTTCCTATGATGAACTCATCGGGAACAGGAAGTTCCATACAAGAATAACAATAGATAAGCACAAGGACTGTAAGGTACGACAGGAGTTATACCGAGCGAACCAATACGAAAAACCCCGGCAGGATGCCGGGGTTTTTTATTATCTAAAATATTTAGATCAAAGTTGGATGAGCATCCAAAATACGAATTAAAGTCGCTGCAGGACCAGTCGGATAGCGTCGACCTTGCTCCCAGTTCTGTAGCGTTCTCGCGCTGATATGCAAACGTGCAGCAAACTCTGCTTGCGTTAATCCAGTTTTCTCACGTACTTCTTTAATATCCGGCAATTCAAGCTCTGTGACTCGACTGGCCTTTATCTCATTACGTTTGATGGCACCAGCTTCTTTGATTGAAGCAACCAGGTCATCAAATAAGTTGTTATCCATGAAATTGCTCCTTTACTAATTGACGCAGGATCGAGGTCTCTTTGTCTGTCAGATTATCTTTCACAGACTTTGGATAAGCCACTAGGAAAAATATCTGATCATCTTCTGTGACCCAGTAATAGATCACACGGATACCGCCACTTTTACCTTTATTACCTTGAGCACAGCGTACTTTACGAATGCCACCGCCATTCTTGATTAAGTCACCTTTATCAGGCTGTACCAAGAGATCTTGCTGGAGCTGACGATATTCTTCATCACTCACCAGCTCTTTAATTTGTTTGGTAAAAATACTGGTTTCAATGAATAGCATAGGTTTAAGTACGTCAATGGCGTATAAGAATTTTAGCATTATTGATAAAAAAATGGAAAAATCCTTAGCTTTTTTTTTAAGATTAAGAATATAGTGAATAGGATAAATAATTTTTATATTACAAAAGTTAAAGCGACTTATAAAATATGTCTGATTGGCCAATAGTCTTTAGAGAAGTTCACTTATTAGGTGGCGGATATGCCATCAACTCTCCAGAAGAAAAAGATAAAGTTTTTATTTTCCCTAATACCCTTACTAATCAAACAGCTGTATTAACATTAAAAAATTTTAACCAGTTATATTCAAGTTTAAATTCCCTAGGGCATAAAGTTATTGGCGTAAATTTTCTATATCATGAAATGCATTTTGATGGTTCAAGCCTACCAGAATATCGTTTTTATCATGATTATAAAAATGAGACTTGGGCGCATACTGAAGCACGTCAAAAGTGGGGAGAAATATCTAATTCCGCTTATCGTATGCAAAAAGGACATTTATGGGATTTATCCAAGAGAATTCAATATGTCATTGATACTATTAATAATTCTTTTTATGACTTATCTATAATATATAGAAAGCAATTAAATGCTAAAGTCATTAAAAATGATTTAAAAATTGGTCAAAAGTTTGAAGATGCCTTTTCTTCATTAATCTACGATAAATTTCAGATTTTCTTATTTAATGCATGTATTCTCAGAGACTATATTGCTGAATATGTTTTTCATTATATTGTTCCTAATGATATTAAAACTGATAAACATATGAATACCACATCAAGAATATATAAAAAATATTATGAAAAAAGGACAGTAACATCCGAGTTTGATAAGTATTTTAAGGACATTTGCTCTCCTACTGGTTGGCTTCATAAACTAGGAGTTTATAGAGATCTAGTAATGCATGCTTGTCCTCTTAGTATGCCTAATAAAAAAGCATGGGTTAGGCTGGATAGCATTAATTTAATTGGTTCACAGCAAGCGCCTCGAATAATAGCTCCTATTCCAAGGAATCCTGAACTAATTAAACTTGAGAGAAATAATTATGAATTTTTCCAAGATTTTACTAAACAAGTAGACCAATTTTTTGATCGAAGTAATGATGAAGATAAGTCTATTGATTTATTAGAGTATTCATTAGAAGTAATGCAAAATTTCTCTAAACTTCTTTGGGAAACCATTTATTTATCCCCTGTTCAGGGAGAAATAGTGGCATTTGGTCCTCACAACATTATTGGAGATATTAAAATTACAAGAAAATGATAAATCTTATAATAATTTAATGAATATCCATTTAACATAAAATCTCTTATGCGAAGTCATAGTGTAAGCCCCAAATAGTGATGTCTAGTTTCTAAAGACTAACGGGATTTCACTTCTGGCTCTAACTATGAGGAAGATTCAGACCTCTTAGCGGATAAAAGCATCATTATTCCTGCAATGAAAATAGAGAAAGGAAAGCCCCTACTCTAGTTGAGTAAGGGCTTAAATTGGTTAATAGTGAAAGCGACATTGAACAATACTTATTCGTTCATCTGTAACTTCATAAACCAATCTATGCTTTTCATCGATTCGACGACTCCAAAAGCCTGAAAGATTCGCCTTGAGTGGTTCAGGCTTTCCAGTTCCTTCAAATGGTGTACGTTGACACTCTTTGATCAAAGCATTTATTCGCTTGAGTATCTTTTTGTCTTGTGTCTGCCAATAAAGATAGTCTTCCCATGCGTTATCCGTAAACTCAATCGTCCGATTCATCTTCTATGAGATCCCTTGCAATAGTACGGGATGCACGTAATTGGGCAATTGATTCATTTAAACGAGCAGTATTATTCGGAGATGAAAGTAGATGAAGCGTTTCCATTAAGCTGTCATAGTGTTCTTGACCCATAACAACAGCATGGCTTCCTTCTTTACGAGTAATTACTGCTACATCCGCATCTTCAATAACTTTATCTAAAACGGATTTTAGATTGTTACGTACATCTGTATATGTAAATACTTGCATGTTTTGCATTTCCTAATTAAATATTTAGCCTTAAACAATATATATGGTCACTTCACTGATCTAGCATTGGTTTGGTTGGCACATTGGCTCATAGGTTCGCTATAGATACTTTATATGGACACTTAAATTAAAAAATTGGCTGTTTGAGTTCATGTTTGCAAAAACGTAGTCCTGTACAATATTTTGTACAACTTAAATGTACAACATTCTGTACAACAAGTAAAGCTCTACTTAATCTTTCAGTTAGAGTCGTTCCTTGCAAAATTTTTATAATTTTATTTAAGTTTTAATAATTTACGAAAATATTTTTTGGAAGCATTAATTTAAATAAGTTACGTAACTATTATAAGTTACGTAACTTACATAAATCATTAAGGAAGTTGTTGATTAACAATTTCTTTAATTTCCTCTGGGCTTTTTGAAGCCAGATTTTCTAATGCAATTCTTACAATACTTGATCTGTTAACACGGGCATTTTGACTTTTAACAATCAGTTCATCAATTAGTTGACTAACTTCATCATTCAAAGAAAATGTACATCTAACAAATTTTTTCTCTTTGGTTTCTAAAGCTCTTATCCTTTTTTCAGCCCCAGATATAAATACTTCTGCCAACTGATCTTCGGGAGATATTTCAACTTTCTTTTTTAAACCGTTTAATCCAGCCATGATTAAATTCCTAAAAATTCATTAGCTATATTTTTAATCTCTGCTTTTGCTTTTAGATCACTATCTACTTCAAAAACAGAAAGGCCATTTTCATCAGCATCATCATAAACATTTCTATTAGTTGTAATTGCATTTAACGCATTTATGCCAAATGATTTACATGCATCCTTTGCATCTAAAATTCGTTGAACTTGGGATGGCAACGTTGGGCATTGGGTAATAATTGCTCTCGCAATAAGATCTGGGTTGACTGTTTTAGCTAATTTTAAAACTTGTTCCATATGCGCTAATGTTTTTAAATCTCTACGTTTTGGTCTAAAAGGTAATAACATATGCGTAGCAATTGTCATTGCAGAACGTAAAGCTTCTGAATCTTGCCCACCAGCATCGATTACAATATCCTGATATCTGCCTTGAAGATCCTTGAGAACTGAACGAATATTTCCAGAAGCTTGAACTGAGGGAATATCCTTTAAATCATCATTATCGTCTCGTTCTTTTATCCAGTCAGTTGTTGTTCCTTGAGGATCAGCATCTAATAAAAGAACATCTCTATTTTTTGTTTGAAGGTATACAGCTAAATTTTGAGATAAACAGCTTTTACCAGCTCCACCTTTTTCACCACCTACTAATATGATCATAATTTTATGCAAGTTACGTAAGTTAAATATTTTACGTAATTTAGAATGATTTTAAGTAAAAATCAACTATCGTAGAAAAAAAATTAATTTAAAACTTATCCACAAGTAATTCTTTTTTTATATTTTATATATATTTTTAAATTTATTATTTATAGAACAGCTGAAAAGGTTGATATCAGTGGAATACAAAGAATTAAAGTGGACAAATTCCTACCAATAAGTGGACAGATTCCTTTATATAAAAGGACGGATTCCTTTATATAAAAGGACAGATTCCTTTATTTGTAGGGACAATTTCCTTTCATAAGTAGACAAATTCCTGTCATTAAAAAAAACGGCACTGTTGCAAATAACCACGAATGGTAAGCTGAAGACTGTTTTAGCTAAAGGTGCAGCATATGAATCCTTTCCATGGTCGGCATTTTCAGGGCGAAATCATTCTTTGGGCTGTGCGCTGGTATTGTAAATATGGCATTAGCTATCGTGAACTGCAGGAAATGCTGGCCGAACGGGGTGTGAATGTTGATCACACGACTATTTACCGTTGGGTTCAACGTTATGCTCCTGAAATAGAAAAACGTTTACGCTGGTATTGGCGTAATCCTACAGATCTGAGCTCGTGGCATATTGATGAAACCTATGTAAAAGTGAATGGACGATGGTCTTATCTGTATCGTGCAGTCGATCAACGTGGCGATACCATTGATTTTTATCTTTCTTCTAGACGTAATACCAAATCAGCATATTGTTTTCTTGGAAAAATTTTAAATAATGTGAAGAAGTGGCAAATTCCACAAGTGATCAACACGGATAAAGCACCCACATATGGACGTGCTTTATCACGGTTAAAACGGGAAGGTAAATGTCCACCAGACCTTGAGCACAGGCAGATTAAGTATAAAAATAACGTGATTGAATGTGATCATGGCAAGCTAAAGCGGATCATCAGGGCCACATTAGGATTCAAATCTATGAAGACGGCTTATGCCACAATTAAAGGTATTGAAGTCATGCGTGCACTACGTAAAGGACAAGCATCGTCATTTTATTATGGTCAGCCTCAGGGTGAAGTGTGTCTAATCAACAGGGTTTTCGGTCTCTAAGTACTTTTTAAAGGAAACATCATCGACTCAAATCTCTATTTGCAACAGTGCCTGATTAACCACGATTGTTTAACTAATATGAACAAAGTCGTGAAACATTGGTCAAAGAATAGGCGTGGAACGTGAAAAATCATAAAAAAAGCCCGAACAGGGATGTTCGGGCTATCAACTAG
>NZ_AJXD01000093.1:0-606 GCF_000264725.1 Acinetobacter sp. HA
AATCTAGACCTGGATTTTATGCAGCGCAATCTCAAACAAGCCGAAATAAACCTGACCAAGCACCACAAACATCAAAACGAGTTCAATCAGCAGCTTGCCCAGGAGATCGTGAAAAGCGGACTCAAGCAAAGTCATGACAAATTGCAAAGCCTGGTCGATCAACACAACGAATTAACCCAGCACAAACCCTTACTGTTTGGAAAAAAAGCTTGGGAAGCCCAACGTGATGCGATTTACCAGGAACACAAAAAGCTGAAAGGTCAGCATGAACACCAGAAAAAACATGGTGTGAAGGATTTATTGGAAAATGAAAAGTTTAAAGAACATGCCTGGAAGCAGTACCAACAACAACATCCAGCCAAAGCCAAGCAATACCAGACTCTATACCCATCCTATCAAGTCATTAAAAAATGTGTGGATGAGATCAAAGCAGAACAACAGATGAAACTCAGACAGGAACAACAGCTCAAAGCACAGCAACATGCGCCTAAAATGAAATCTCGTGGCATGAGTCGCTAAACAGAGCGAGTGTCTACGAGCGAACTGAGAAAATTTGCCCATCCCTTTCCCTGATTACAAGCTCCCTATCCATCAATCACCTGCATG
>NZ_AJXD01000094.1:0-56277 GCF_000264725.1 Acinetobacter sp. HA
CTTTTTTTGTTCTTCAAGTTTGATGGCCAAACTGTCCTGATGTTGCAGCCAGCGCCATGGCTGCAAGGCACCGATTGCCATCCCGATCAGACCACAGACCATCGCCAGACTCAGCGTTTCATTCAACAAGGGCACTGCCAGAATAGCCGCAATAAAAGGTGCCAGATTGGTAATACTGCCTGCTTTAAATGCGCCAAGCCGCTTAATCGCTTCCACATAAGTTAGAGTCGCAATAATAACCACAAACACCCCGTGGAAAAGTGTTTGAAATAGTAAATGGTGGGGCTCAGGTACAGTTAAATTTTTAGGTAAGAACAGCAGATAAATTGGTACATACACCACAGCCGACCAAATTGCCACGCCACACATGGCTTGCCAGGCAGACAGTTGATATTTACGTAACAACACCGTAAATATCCCCCATAAAATCGCACTGATGAAAAACAGGACATCCCCTGCCCCAAAGGCCACACCTGTTTCCTGATACATCAGTACGCTCATCAGACACAGCACCCCGATCATAATGCTCAGACTGATCCAGGTATGTTTATCAAAAGCCTGATTCATCAGAAAGTAAGCCATCACTGCGGTACACAACGGTATGCAGCCATTCAAAAAAATGGCGGCATGGGCAGTCGGTGCGTAATGGAATGCGCTATAAGCAAACAGGCAATACACCACTCCACCGATCATAGCCAGGATAAAAGATTCTTTTTTCAGTAAAAAAGAAGCCTCTTTACGATAGATTAAAATCGGCATGAGAATCAGAAAAGCCAGAGAGAAGCGTAGTGCGACGATATCCCAGGCACTGATATGCCAGATTGCATTCAGGCGAGCGGTTAAAGTAAAACCGCCCCAGATACACATGGTCGTTAAGAGGAAAAAATAACCTTGTGCACGTGTGGATAATCTCATCAGGGGTTAAGCATTACGCTGACGGCAGGCTTCATATAAAGCCATACCTGTTGCAACACTTACATTTAAACTTTGCAAGTTGCCTGCCATCGGAATATAAACCGTTTGATCACACTGACTTTGCGTAATTGGACGCAGACCGGTATCTTCCGCCCCCATTACCACGCAGACACCAGTACCAGTAAAATCAAATTGCTGAATTGGTAATGCTTTCTCATCCAGCATAGTCCCCACAACGCGGACATTAAAGTCGTCTTTGATCTGCCCCAGAGTACGTGCCAGATTAGTGACCTGAATAAATTTAACTTTTTCGGCACCACCGGCTGCGACTTTACGCGCTGTCGGTGTCAAACTTGCAGAACGGTCACGTGGCACGATTACAGCCACAACACCCATGGCTGCTGCCGTACGGATACAGGCACCGAGATTATGCGGATCGGTGACTTGGTCAAGCGCTAATAAAAGTGCTTGCGAATCTTGTTTTAAAAGCTCTTCTAAATCTTTTTCATTTAAAATTGGATGCGGACGTACTGCTGCTACCACCCCCTGATGGAACGGTAAACCTGCCAGTTTTTCCAGTTTGTCGCGACTAGCCTGTTGCACACTAATCCCAAACGGTTCAGCAAGCTCTAATACACGCTTTAAGCGCTGATCATCACGACCTTTCAGAGTAAACAGCGTCAGGACGCGTTCAGGCTCAAGCTCCAGTAATGACTCAACTGAATGTACGCCATAAAAATACTCAGGTTTAGCCATGAACGACCTCTAAATTAATTTGGGAAATATGCTGCAAAAGAAAAATCCTGCAAAGCCAGCTTCACAGGATTCCTGTATAAATGAAGTTTAACCGATTCGGCAGAAAATTTCCTGATCAGCTTCAGTCCGGTTAGGGAGATGAAATAATAAAATCAGCCTTCAAAATGACAAACGTAATCTAATACATCATCAGTTTCGATTTTGAAACGGCTATTGCCTGGCACGTAGAAAGACTGGCCAGCACGGAACAGTTCGCTTTCTTCACTATCTGCAATCTGCACACGGCACTCACCGGAAATGATTTCCATACGCTCAGGTACATGTGTTTCAAATGTAAGTGGGGTTTCAGTCGGTAGAATGACTCCCAGGGTTTTTTTCGTACCATCTTCAAACTGAACCACATGGCTGATGCACAGACCGCCAAAATATACATTTGATTTCTTAAGTACTGAAACATGGTCAAACTGAGCTGACATCCGTTTATCTCCAGAGCACGGGTTTTATAATATTGGAATGGCTGTAGTTTAAATGCGCATTCCTAACTAATCAATCGAAGTTTGCCTGGCTCAGCTTAAAATTTTCTGTATATATTTTGTACATATATTCAATAAGCAAATATATAAAATAAAGTGATTTAAAGGAGGATGAACAATTCTGCCATGCAAAATCAAATTTAGTAGGATTCGCTGAACTGTAGGGAGTAATCACTTTTATGGGAAGATTGACCTGCTTTAGTCGTGCATACTGACAATACTACAAAATCTGCTTGTATCATTGACCACAATATAAGATAGAATCAAAGGGTTTCATCCTGATTTATAATGACATACATGATCTGATGCATATCAGATCCTACTTGATTTCAATCAAACTTTTCGCAGCTTGGATGCGTGTATGCTGACACATTTAACTCTGATCAACTTTGCCTTAGCTGACCACCTGGCCATTGATATTCATCAAGGTTTTAACGTGCTCACCGGCGAGACCGGCGCTGGTAAATCTTTGTTGCTGGACGCCCTCTCGGCCTGTCTGGGTGAACGCACCGATACCAACTATGTGCGCTATGGTTCAGAAAAAGCCGATGTGACAGCAACCTTCAGTTATCAGGACAATAGTCCCGAAGCGCTTTGGCTTAAAGAGCATGAACTGGATGATGAGTCGGGTGAAATCCATCTGCGTCGGGTGATTTTTGCTACGGGACGTAGCAAGGCATGGATTAATGGCCGTCCAAGCAGTCTGTCTGAACTGAAAGAAATTGGCCGTTTACTGGTACAACTGTATAGCCAGCACAGCCAGCAACAGCTACTGGAGCCGCCTTACCCAAAACACTGGTTGGACCGTTATTATAATTTTTATGAGCCCGCCCAAGCAGTTCGTGATGCATACAGTACTTGGCATAAAAATATCCGCCAGCATCAGGCAGCACTTGATGCTCAAGCCACCCGTAAACAGCGCATGGAAACACTGGAACTGCAGCTCGAAGAACTTGAAGATGTAGTACAGATTGAGTATCAGGAAATTGAACAGGAATTTGATCGTCTCTCTCATCATGAAGCGATCATGCAGGACTGTGTCTATAGTCTGAATGGCCTGGATGAAGCGGAACAGAATATTAATCAGGAGCTTTCTTCTATCCTGCGTCGTGTAGAATCCCATGCTGGTCGCAGTGAGCAGCTTTCTGAAATCCACACTTCTTTGCTCAATGCGCAGAGTGAAATTGAAGATGCTACAGTCAACCTGCGTCATTTTATGGATCGTCAAAGTTTTGATCCTGAACGTATGGAAGAGCTGAACTCACAACTTGAAGTGTTTCACCGTCTTGCACGTAAATACCGTACCCAACCTGAATTATTAAAGGAAGAGTATGAAACCTGGCAGGCTGAACTAGCGCAATTGCATCAACTCGAAGATCCAGAAACACTGGCGGAACAAGTCGAATTGTCTTATCAGGAGTTTCTGGCCAAAGCACGGCATCTGGATGAGATTCGTCGTGAAGCAGCTGGTCCATTGGCAAAACAACTGACGGAACAGGTCAAACAGCTTGCCCTGCCAGAAGCCTATTTTGAATTTAAATTTGAACCACTTGATGAACCAAACAGTGAAGGCTTGAGCTTTATTCAGCTGCTATTTACTGCCAATAAAGGCATTCCGGCACAGCCGCTGGCACGCGTGGCATCCGGTGGTGAACTGTCCCGTATTGCACTGGTAATGCAAGTGATGAATGCTGAGAAAACTGAAGCTGAAGTCTTGGTCTTTGATGAGATTGATGTCGGCATCAGTGGGGGTACGGCGGAAATTGTGGGACGTCTGTTGGCCGATCTGGCGCAGCATGTACAAATTCTGTGTATCACCCATCAGGCACAGGTCGCAGCACAGTCTGATCAGCATCTGCTGGTGAAAAAGCAGCAAACCGATCCGGCTAGCAGCACAATTCTTGACTTGGAAGAAGATGAACGCATTCAAGAGCTTGCACGAATGACAGGCGGTGTGGAAATTAATGAAACAACACTGCAACACGCGCGTCAATTACGTCAGCTAAAGTTTCAGCATGTTTAAAAATATTACAATGCTCACAAAAAACTGTTGGTGAATTAACAAAGCTCTAGTAAGTTAAAGGTGAAGATCACACGATTTCTTTGCCAAGAAATTGATTTTAAGGAGAAGCTTTTCGGTGAACAAACAATATTTGACACACCGTTGTCTGATTGCTCCACCAGAAATGCGTGACGATTTTTTTGCCAACACGGTCATTTATCTCGCACGACATGACGAAGATGGAGCGCAAGGCATCATTATTAATCGACCTGCAGGCATTCAGATCAAAGAATTATTGAATGATCTTGAAATCGAAGCAGATAATGTCAATCCTCATGAAGTGTTGCAAGGGGGCCCATTGCGACCTGAAGCCGGTTTTGTGCTGCACACCGGTCAGCCTACCTGGCATTCTTCAATTGCCGTTGGTGAAAATGTCTGTATCACGACATCCAAGGACATTCTAGATGCCATCGCCCACAACCAAGGTGTCGGACGTTACCAGATTGCACTTGGCTATGCCAGCTGGGGTAAAGGCCAGTTGGAAAAAGAAATTGCTAAAGGTGAGTGGCTGATTTGTGAATCGGATATGGATTTAATTTTTAATTTACCTTATGACGACCGTTGGGATGCTGCCTATAAAAAGATGGGCGTAGATCGAAACTGGTTGTCTTCTGAGATTGGACATGCCTGATGTAAACGCGCCACAGATGATTATGGCGTTTGACTTTGGTACACAAAAAATGGGCATGGCGGTTGGACAATCCCTGATTGAAAGTGCCAATCCTCTTGCCTTGTTCCCGATGAAAGATGGAATCCCCAACTGGGATACATTACTGAAAATCGTCAAGCAATATCAACCGACTTTATTTTTAGTCGGTCTACCGCTGAATATGGATGATACAGAATCTGAACTTTCTGCGCGTGCACGCAAATTTGCCCGCCGTTTACGTCATCAAACCAATATTGAAACCTTGATGGTCGATGAACGTCTCACTACACGTGAAGCGCGGGATGAATTAGAGAGTTATCAGACTCAAGGTCGAGCTAAAAAGTTAGCTGCTGACAGTATTGCAGCAGCGCTATTTATTGAAAGCTGGTATCGACATCCGGTCGGAGTGAATCCTTAAAATAAAAAGCATCCAGATGGATGCTTTTTTTAATGGATAGGTGAAACAAGAAATCTTAAATAAATACGCATATAATATTGCTCCTTCTATATTTCTAATTTTCGGGATAAAAATAGCGAAAGGTCAGATTGATCCGTGGCGTAATGACCTTTGTGGTCTTGCTAATTTGATGTTTCCAGAACTGCTGGGTTTGCCCACGCATCACAATCAGCTGCCCACTTTGAAGCAGCAACTCTACCAGATTCCCAGTATAGTTATGCTTAAAACGCATTTTGCGGGTAGCACCAAAACTTAAAGAAGCAATGACAGTTTCATGCCGTTTTGACATCAAGCTGGCTTCATTATCACTATGCCAGCCCATGCCCTGCTGACCATGTTCATACAGGTTGGCCAGACAGGAATTAAAGGGATGACCTACCCGCTGTTCAATATGCTGTTTCAATCTCAATAATGCTGGCTGCCAGATATGGGCTTTCTTCAAGCTGCCCGAATAATGATATTGGTAATTTGCATCACCATACCAGGCAATTTTACGGGCAGTAACATGATGCTTGCCAAAGAGAAAAACCTCGTCCTGCTCCCAAGCCAGATGCTGCAAAAAATAGTCGAGATATTTCTGACTTTGCTCTCCATTCAAAATCAGACCATAGTCTTCTACCACCCCGTCACAGGGCAAAAGATTGGTTTGAGACTGAGGTGAAAATAAATCCAGTGTCATGTCAGTTTCATTCTCTTTAGAGCTTTTATCCTGTCAGTTTCGCTTTCTGCACACAACTAAAATTGCACAAATCAATACAAATCAGTTTCTTGTGAATGATCATTCAGGGGCATAAACTTGTTTTAACTTTCACAATAAAAATAATATTGCATGGATCTTTGGCAACTCTTTCACAAGCTGCGTCCCTTTGTCCGTCCTTACCGGCTGCTGGTGATTGCGACCCTGATATTGACCCTGATCGGTTCATTTACCGCTCAGGTCAACGCGATCACTTTGCAATATGCGGTCGACAGTATCAATAAGCTGCTTGAAGCAGGTGAAGGACTGAATGAGGGCTGGCATATCCTGATTACCATTTCAGCGATCTTGCTGGTGAAAGAAGTGATTAATGCTTTTGTGCAGTTTGGACAAAAATTCTATGGGGAAAAGTTGCGAATTTTTGTATCTCAGGATCTGGCACAAGGCATTATTGAAAAGTTTCTGACCTATCGATTGGCTTTTTTTAATCAGGACAATAACCAGGCCGGTAAATTACAAACCCGTATTGACCGTGGCATTGGCTCACTGACGCGTCTGGTGCAGATCTTCTTTATTGATATCCTGCCGCTATTTACCAGCGCAATTGTAGCTTTGGGCCTGATGTACTATGCCAATATTTATGTGGGTATGGTAGCCACGGCAATTGTACCAATTTACTTCTGGCTGACCTACAAACAGGCACAAAAACTGGGCGGCTGGCGCCGTAGTTTAAGAGATGGTCGCGAGAAAAAGAGTCAGGGCATTCTCAGTATTATTAACTCGATAACCGTAATTAAATCCTTTAACCGTGAGTCGATTGAGTCCGAAAAGCAGCTCGGCCTACAGCGTGAACTGACCGATAATCAGATGAAAACCCGTCAAACCAGTTTTCTGTTTGATGGTCTGAAAACCTTTATTGAGCAGATTGGCATCGTCCTTATCATTATTCTGACCGCTTATTTTGTGCTTGCTGGTCAGATGAGTATTGGCATGATCATGTATCACGTGCTGCTGTTTAATAATGTCTCGGCACCGATCCGTTCATTGCACCGGATTTATGATGAAGTCAATGATGCCATGATCTATTCCGAGAGCTTCTTTAATATTCTGGAAGCAGATCATGAAATTGAATCCAGTGGACAGCAGAAACCACCTGTTCAGGGCAAATTTCAGCTGAGCCATGTCGAATTCTATTATCCGAATGGACACCATGCGCTGAAAGATATCAACATGGAAATCCGCCCTAACAAGATCACTGCGCTGGTCGGTTTATCGGGTGCGGGTAAATCCACTTTGATTAGTTTACTGGATAAATTTTATGAACCACAGCAAGGCAAGATCACCTTGGATGGTATTGATCTTCAGGATTATGACACCCAGTATTTACGTGATCATATTGGCTTAGTTCTACAGAAAAATCATATTTTTCAGGGCACGATTTTTGACAATATCCGTTATGGCAAGACCAGTGCCAGTATGCAAGATGTCATTGAGGCCGCACAGAAAGCTTCGATTCATGAACAGATCTTACAGTTGCCCAATGGTTATGATTCCGATGCCTTGCAGCTTTCTGGCGGACAGCAGCAGCGCATTGCCTTGGCACGCATGTTCCTGAAAAATCCGCCGATTATTTTTCTGGATGAACCGACTGCCAGCCTGGATGCCATTGCTGCTGAACAGATCAAGCAGAGTCTGGATCAGATCAAGCAAGGTCGTACCGTGATTATTATCTCGCATAGCCTGTCGCAGATTATTGATGCAGATTATACCTACGTGATGAAAGAAGGCGCGATTGCTGAACATGGCGAGCATGATCAGCTTTATCATCAGGACGGCGTGTATAAGCAAATCTTTGACGCGATGGCAAAGAGCCTCAATATCGAAAAGATTGCCAAGACCTTTGAGGAAGATGCAGAAGAGGAAACACATAGTTAAAAAGCTGAAAAAGTTCTATTCCCTCAAACATAGATCTAAAGAAAAAGCGGCCTAATAGACCGCTATTCAGCAAACCAGTTCACTTTGCCTAAAAGCGTAAAATCCACTCACCTCGAACATAACGATAGTTATAATCTGGCCCATAGAAAGAAGCACTGCGGTTATATCCAGCATTCAGACGCAAAAACTGCTCACCACGTACAGGACTTTGCAAGTTCAATTCAAATAATCGTGTGTTCTGACTAGGGCGTGTCCTCATTTGAAGAATTGGTTTTAAATACTTAAAATCCTCCTTTGAGTTATTTTTATTTCTATATTTTCAATGGCACGTACTCTTCTTACCGATGATATCTGGCAGCAAATTCAAGATACTATGCGATTACATGGTTGCTACCGTTCAAAGAATAGTAGAAATATCATGGAAGCGATCTTATGGAAACTGCGTACAGGCGCCACATGGCGTGATATTCCTCAAGAATTTTGTCCTTGGCAAACTGCTTATAATCGTTTTAATCGTTGGGCAAGCAAGGGATTGTGGAATAAATTTTTTTTAGATTACGAGGCGTCTTGGATCAAGAATGGGTATTCATTGACGGAAGCTACATACGCGTGCATCAACATGCAAGTGGAGCTCGGCATGGTTTCGAAAGAGCAATTGGACAATCACGTGGTGGACGAACAACAAAAATACATCTTGCAACCGATGCGAATGGATTACCGATTGATTTTAAAATCACTGGGGGTGGCGTCCACGACAGTCAAGTTGCAAAACAACTGATTGATACTGTAGGCGAGGCAACTTATCTCATTGCTGATAAGGGGTATGATGCTGAGCACATTAGAATATATGCCCAGAACAAGGATATGATTCCCATCATTCCAATGAGATCAAATAGTAAAAGATCGAATAAGGAGTTTGATAAATATCTATATAAATTAAGACATTTAGTTGAAAATGTGTTTGCGAGATTGAAGCATTTCCGAGCGATTGCAACCCGATTTGATAAGCTTGCACGAAATTACCAGTCTATGATTTACATTGCTTGCATGTTTATTTGGTGTAAAGCCAAATGAGGACACGCCCTAGCATCATCATTAATTTTTTCACGGCCTAGCCCGGCAGTAATACCGGTGGTCCATCCGGAAATACGTTTACGCCAGCCGATAGCAAACATACTTTCTTGATAATCTTTCGGATTGAAGTACTCGCCCCCTACATCCGTCTCACTACTGCGATAAGTGCGATATCGGGCTTGCAATGTCAGGCCTAGGTCAAGTGAAGGCTGATAGATAAGCCTAACTCGGCCATGATCACGGCGGTTATCATCTGAAAAGAGCTGTGAACCCGCTACTCCTACTACGGTGACATGATCTCCCAGACCTTGATCCAGTGCAGCGCCCACAAAAGTAAAATGTGTTCCATGTTCTAAAGCAGCTTGGGTTTCAACCCAATCTCGGTTAGCAAAAACTTCAATAGCTGTCTTTTCTGCAAGAAGCGTACGATAACTACCATCGAAGGCTAATAAAGTATGATCACCTTGCTCGAATAGCCCCGCTTCTAAGACCCAGCCATTAGCGGTAGCAGATTCAATATCACGTCCAATAAATGAGATCTTCTGACCATCTTGTTTCCAGTCATCAGCTCTATATTGATAAGCACTGCCACGTACCCCTAAATAATGATCAGCATCTTCATATTGAGGCAAAAATTCTGCTGATAATTTACGAGTCTGGAAACCTTCGCTATCGTCACTGAAAAAGAATTCAGTTCCAGCCGCATGCTCTTTTCCAATTTTCTCTTCTTGTAATACATCTGCATAATTACTGGTACTCGTCATACTAATGATTAAAGCAACACCATACAGACAGATTTTATAACTTCTCATTTTATTTTGTCCCCCAGGTTTTTCTTGTTCTGAAAACTTCATCCAGATATCCTAAAATACTGGCGGGTTGTAGCAAAAAACTATAGGTCAGCACATACAGTAAGAAACCAACAAAATTTTTTCTTACTTTGAGATCTAAATCTTTAAACATGCTCCGCTCAATCTTGTAATTAAGTAGACCAAGTAGGAATGCCAGTGGCAATAGTGCAAGAGTCATAATCCCAACGATCCAATAGTGTCCAAAGCATGCCAAGATGAGCCCCGGGATAAAGCCAAAAGTAAAAGCAATATCTAACCAGGGAAAAAATAAATTCCAATGAATAAAAAATGTAGACAATCTTGGTTTAATTAAAATAGTGGGATGTTTAATAAAGGCTTCGATCATACCACGTGCCCAACGCTGACGTTGTTTGACAAAGACTTTAAGAGTCATGGGTGCATTGGTAAATAAACAGGCATCCTCACAATGCCCAACACGATAGCCTGCTTTTAATAAAGCCCAGGTCAGCACAATATCCTCACCTACACATTCAGGCCACCCTCCCACCTCAATTAATGCATCACGGTCATAAATAGAAAAAGCACCTTGAGCAACTAGGGTTCCTTGATATAAAGATTGCAAACGTTTAGTAGCAGCGATGCCCAGAAAATAATCCCATTCCTGCACCTTGGTAAGCATATTTTCACGAGAATTACGCACCAGAATCTTGCCAGCCACAGCACGTGTATTAGGGGGATCTAACTTGTAACGCTCAACAATATTAATCAATGCCACTTTATGTAAATAAGAGTCAGCATCAACGGTAATGATAAGAGCATGTTCGGCAATTTTTAAACCTTGATTTAATGCATTGGCTTTACCTGCATTTTTCTTTAAATCCAGCAAGGCTAGCCAAGGATATTTGGCTTCAGCCTGTCGAACAATATCTGCTGTATTATCTTGGGAGCCATCATTGATAACGATTACTTGTAATGGTCCTGGATATTTTTGCAGAGCAATACTGACCAGTGTATCTTTAATTGAGGCAGCTTCATTATAGGCAGCAACCAGCATTGTAATCCCAGGATAAACGGGTAAAGGTTCTCGCTTCGGTCTTCGATCCATCAGCAGACTAAAAGCTGCAAATGAATTCATAAAACCAGGAATAATAGCTATACCATATACGAAAAAATAGCCGCAAATTGACCAATATAATTACTCAGATCATCTATCCAATCTTGAGCGATCCATATTGAAAATCCTGCCCAGAAGCAGGCACCAATAAATGCTACAACGAACTTAAGCTGTACAGTAAAGTAAAGCCCAGACCCTGCTTTTTTATTTTCATCTATGATCATAGATTTTTTCTTCAATGCGTGAATTTGCTTAATAGGATGCCTAAACCATCCTAAATAGAATTGATTATGTGATCAGAAGAAATGCGGGTATTTTTCTTATATAAATATCTGCTGCATTAAATATGCCTGCGTGAATTCAAGAACTACTTCACACTTTCAAGGGAGATTGGATCACATTTCGCACAATTGTACGCTTTTTTGTATTATTTTTTATTAAAAAATATATTTTTTGTAACTTTTACATTGGTTTATTGCTTAAAAATTATTAACATTTAAATGATTCACTATCTTAAACAAATAATTAGGATTTCATTTTTATTAATTTATAATAAAAATTTACTATAAATCGACATCTCATTATAGCTTTATTTACCTAGAAAATTAACGCTGCATCGAACCGTATTAGAGAGAAATCCCCCCTGTCCTAAAGCACTGCAATAATGAAAGTAGGGTGGCAATCTATTCAAAAGAGCTTGCTAGATTTTAGTTATATTCTACTAGCCAGGCATTCATTTCCGCTAGCTGCTGTTCATTGAGCTGCCCTACTGAGGCCTGCAACTGCAGCACATGAATCAGGTAATCATACTTAGCATTCAGATAATCAGTTTTGGCAGAAAAAGCATTACGCTGTGCCAGCAGCACATCCACCATAGCTTTCAGCCCTTCCTGATATTGTGCTCGGGATGCTTGGGAACAATTTCTGCTGATTCCATTGCCGCCTTGCGGGCATTCAGCTTGGCTTCATCTGTTTCCACCTGTAGATAAGACTGTTTCACATCGGTATTGGCTCTACGCATCGCAGCATCCAGCTGGGCATCGCTACGCTGCACCAGCACCCCTGCTTTTTGGATATTCTTGCTGGTACGGCCACCGCTAAACAGATTCCAGTTGACCTCTACTCCGACCTGATCAAAGTCTCCATTAGAAGATAAAACGGTTTCTGGCGTCTGTTTCAAATAACCATAAGTTGCCACTGCTTCAACTTGCGGATAGCGTGCTGCTTCTTCAACACGTTTGGCATCTTCGGAATAACGTTTTTGCAGACGAGCCTGTAGAATTTCCAGGTTCTGGCTTTGTGCCAGTTCGGTCCAGGACTGGATATTGGCTGGTAATGGTTTCTGGAACTGGAAATCATTGCGTAGGACCGCCAGATTATCCTGATAAGGACCAATTAACTGCGCCAGTTGCTCCTGTGCCAACACCAACTGTACTTGGGTAGCGATTCGGTTAGCCTGGGCACTCTGATATTGGGCATTGGCTTCGCTGACATCACTGCGTGCAACCAGACCTTCTTTAAGTTTGGCATTCATCATGCGCAACTGTTCCGCCAGCGCCTGCTCTTCCTGCAAATAGGCACCGGTCAGGGATTGCTGACGTAATACATTAAAATAAGCTTCTGCCACCTGCAGAATATGCTGCTGCTTCTGCAAGCGTAGATTAACTTCGCTCAGTTCTACTGAGGTTTTGACCTGCTTGTATCCCTGCCAGGCATCCCAGCGAAACAAAGGTTGACGCGCAGTCACAGCAATCTGTCGGGTGGTTGTACTTGAACTCTGTAATTCTCCAAATTCCGCAGGCAAGCCTTGTGTTCCAGAATTATCAGTCGACTGGTTTTTTCGGGTCACATTTCCCGACAAGCTTACAGTTGGAAGTAAATTGCCGCCGGCAATTCCAAGATTCAGCTGGTCGGCTTCATATTGCAGCACATTGGCCTGCCAGTTTGGATCATTTTGTTTGGCACGTTCATACGCCTCAACCAAGTCCAGTGCCCATCCGGCAGAACTTGAACACAATAGGCTGGCACTAAGGATGAATTTTATCTTCATTTATAATGTGAATCCCTAACTGCTGTATCGTCATACCTAACAAAATATAGCCAAATGCTTGAATCTTAAAGTGATACAAATATTACTTGTCTATTCCTAAACTTACGTATGATTTTTATTAATTTTTTTAATTCAAATAAGTGAACTTATCCTATATTGATTCACATTTTTGAATCGATGACAACAGCTTAACAAACAGCTTCACAATACTAAACAGTCTGTTGGCACAAGATGTATACAATAGGCGCATTCCCCGCTGTTATTCATTATTTGTATCAGAGCATAGAGTTATAGTGTCTACACGTTTTTCCTCAATTTTAGTTGCCAGCTGCCTTGCCCTGTTGCTGTTGCTGATGCTTGCCTGTCAGCAGCCCAAACAGCCGCAGGTCGAAATTGAGCCTGCTGAAACCAGTGTCAAGAAAAATACTGCAACTCAAGATTTTAGCCTGATGTGCCAGAATATTGAAAAACAGATGGCTGAAATTGATGACCAGCGCACGACTTTTGCGCTTGAGCAGATCAATCAGAATCTTAAAGTGTGTCTGCCACTGTTAGAGCATAAACAGCAAAAAAACCTGATGCGTCATGCCAATGCCATGTATAGCCGTTTCCTGAAAGTTGAAAGAACACCAGCCCAGCAACGTGCATTTGAACAATATGCGCTGGAAATGGCTCAACATCCGACCATTCAGCAAAGTCATTTTGTTGAACTGACTGCCCGTGACCAGTACCTGCTTAAACATAAAGGACAAGCATATGTCGAAGTGGTGGAGCAAGGGCAACAGCAACTGACTTATCGTCGTAGTCCTGAATATTTGGCTCGTATCTTTGCACCTTATCTCCCGGCAGCAGAACGTGCTTTTATTGAAACTTTATCTCAGCAGAATCTTGAACCAGTATTCACGCAACAACGCTTAATGATTGAACCTGCTGAAATTGCTGCGCGTATTCTGGACTGGGAGGATTATCTCAAGCGTTTTCCGCAAAGCCCTTACCAAAAGGATGCTGAATATCTGCTACAGCAATACAGCTACTTCCTGTTTCATGGCATGAATAGTGCGCCAATTTCCCAGGATTACCGGGATCGTTATGCCGTTGATCATAGCCATCTGGAAACCATTATCGGTCTGTCTAAAGGCAATGAAGGTGGCATCACTTCCAAGGCACAACGCTTTCTAGAATTTCTGGATATGAATGAAGAGCAGCGCAAACAGGTGCTTGACAGCGAATATCAGAACCGTTCAACCTGGGAACAGATTGCACATTATTCCGGAATTCAGATGCCAGCCCAAGACTATAAAAAAGACTGTTTCAGGGACGCCATCTGTTTATAACAGCCTTTTTCCCTGAAATCTTTACTGCATATTTCTGCTAGAAAGTAGCGAATCACGTCTACTTTTTATCCCCTAACTATTATATGATCGCCTGAGCTTGACGGAGCGCGAGTAATCACTCGCTGAGATCACCAAAATAGCCTTTTAAAGTGCAATTTGATGGTGAGTACCGTTGAACCTGATCAGGTTAAGACCTGCGTAGGAATCAAGCCTCTAAAAACTTAAAGCCCTCTTTCTATCTATAAGATAGATCCGCCTGCGTTTTTGGTCGTGCTTGATTCGTTGATGTCATTCTAAGGATCATTGCCATGAACCAATTAACGAATCTCTCCACTCCCGCAACTGATGCTCATCATGAGCAGGAAGCTCGAGATCTCACCCGTATTTTACCAGCTTCCCGCAAGGTCTATATTCAAGGTTCACGCCCTGATATTCAGGTGCCAATGCGTGAAATCTCACTGACAGATACGCCGACTGGCCTGGGCGGTGAAAAAAATCTACCTTTAATGGTGTATGACACGTCTGGTGCTTATACCGATCCTGCAATCACGATTGACCTGAACAAAGGTCTGCCGCATGTACGCGAAAGCTGGATTGAACAGCGTGGTGATAGCGAAGTACTAGAAGACTTAAGTTCCGAATTTGGTCGCCAGCGCCTACGCGATATCCGTACTGCCAATATCCGCTTTGCACATATTCAAAAACCTCGTCGTGCTAAACGCGGTCATAATGTCAGCCAGATGCACTATGCCAAGCAAGGCATTATCACACCGGAAATGGAATACATCGCCATTCGTGAAAACCTGCGCCAGCGTGAAGGTGTCGACATGCGCCAGCATGCCGGACAGAACTTTGGTGCGAAAAACCTGACTGAAATCACACCAGAATTCGTGCGTCAGGAAGTTGCAGCGGGCCGTGCCATTATTCCAGCCAATATCAACCACCCTGAATGCGAACCGATGATCATCGGGCGTAATTTCCTGGTCAAGATTAATGCCAACATCGGTAACTCGGCACTGGGTTCATCGATTGAAGAAGAAGTTTCAAAAATGACCTGGGCAACCCGCTGGGGTGCTGACACGATTATGGATTTGTCTACAGGCCAGAATATTCATGAAACCCGCGAATGGATTATCCGTAACTCCCCTGTGCCAATCGGTACTGTGCCAATTTATCAAGCGCTGGAAAAAGTGAATGGCGTAGCCGAAGACCTGACCTGGGAAATCTTTAAAGACACCCTGATTGAACAGGCCGAACAGGGCGTGGATTACTTTACGATTCATGCTGGCGTGTTATTACGCTATGTCCCACTGACTGCGAACCGTCTGACCGGGATTGTATCCCGTGGTGGTTCAATCATGGCGCAGTGGTGTCTGGCCCATCATCAGGAAAACTTCCTGTACACGCACTTTGATGAAATCTGTGAAATCATGAAAGCCTATGATGTCTCATTCAGTCTGGGTGATGGTCTGCGTCCGGGCTGTATTCAGGATGCCAATGATGAAGCGCAATTCTCCGAACTGCGTACCCTAGGCGAACTAACCCATCGTGCCTGGGAACATGATGTACAGGTAATGATTGAAGGTCCGGGACATGTGCCAATGCATATGATCAAGGAAAATATGGATCTGCAACTGGAAGTCTGTAAAGAAGCGCCTTTCTATACATTGGGACCTTTAACCACCGATATCGCTCCGGGATACGACCATATTACTTCAGCCATTGGTGCCGCGATGATCGGCTGGTATGGCACCGCGATGCTGTGTTATGTGACGCCAAAAGAACATTTGGGTCTGCCAAATAAAAAGGATGTCAAAGACGGTATCATCACCTACAAGATTGCCGCACATGCAGCGGATCTGGCCAAAGGCCATCCGGGTGCACAGGCACGTGACAATGCCCTGTCCAAAGCCCGTTTTGAGTTCCGTTGGGAAGATCAGTTTAACCTGAGTCTGGATCCGGATACGGCGCGCAGCATGCATGATGAGACCATGCCGAAAGAGGCACATAAGTCAGCGCATTTCTGTTCGATGTGCGGTCCGAAATTCTGTTCGATGAAGATCACCCAGAATGTGCGGGATTATGCGAATAATCAGAAAAATGCACAGCAGGCAGCAGAACTCGATCCAGAGGTTGAAGCAGGTCTTAACAGCATGAAAACCAGCTTCATTGAAAGTGGTCGAAATTTATATCATAAAGTCTAATTCCCACTGAAAATCAGTTGTTTTTGCTAAAAACTCAGATAGGATGAAATAAATGTTTTCATCCTTTTCTGATTTATGAAGATTATTCAGCAAGCGTCCTATAACTATAATGATGTCGACCTGCAACAGCGCGAATATCTGTATCAAGGATTCGTGAAAGTCGAAAAAGTGCAGCTGAGTCATCGTCTTTTTGAGAGCAATGAATATATTCCTCCGATTCAGCGTGAACTGATTGCGCGGCGCCCTGCAGCTGGGGTGCTGATTTATAATGACCAACAACAAAAATTTGCCCTGATCGAGCAGTTCCGTATTGGTGCACTGGATGATACCGATTCCCCATGGCAGTTGGAAATCATTGCCGGGGTTTTAGATGGTGATGAATCTCCAGAGCACTGCATCCGTCGTGAAGCACTGGAAGAATCTGGCTGTGAAATCCAGGGGCTGCAACATCTGTATAGTTTCTATCCTTCAGCGGGTGCCTGCTCTGAACTGTTCCACCTTTATGTGGCTCAGGCAGAACTGCCTGAACATGGCGGTGTACACGGCATGCCGGATGAAGGGGAAAATATCCAGCTGCATATTTTTGATTATGCCCACCTTCCAGAATTATTCCGTTATAACCGCCTCAAAAATGCGCCCGTCATTATGGCATTACAATGGTTACAGCAACATATCTCAACAGCCTATCCAAAGGAGTAGATCAGATGACACAGACCTCTACTCCTGCATCTGAAAAAGTCTGGACGCTCATCCAGATTTCAGACACGCATCTGATGGACCAGCCTGAGCTTGAATTTGCCCGCATGAATCCGGAGCAAAGCTTTTTAGAGGTCGTACACGACATTCAGCACCGTTTTCCGCATATTGATGCGGTGGTACATACCGGAGATCTGGCCCAGGTTGCAGCAGAATCTACCTATCAACGTTACTTACAATTTATGCAGGCCTGGAATGTGCCGCATTATCAGATTCCGGGTAATCATGATGATTATCTCGCTATTTTCCCTTTTTATAAAAATAGTGATGAAGCGCATGCGATTAGCTTTGGTTGCTGGACGTTAATTCTGCTCAACAGTGCTGTAAAAGGCCGGGTCGATGGCTGGGTAGAACAAAAACAGCTGGATCAGCTGGAACAGTTATTGCTTGAGCATAGCAAGCAGTATGTGATCGTGGCCTGTCATCATCATCCTTTTGCGATGCAATCACACTGGATTGACCAGCATCGGCTGAAAAATTCGGAAGCATTGAAAGATGTGATTGCACGGCATACCAATGTCAAAATGGTGCTATTTGGACATGTGCATCAGGATTCTGAAAATGAATGGCAGGGCGTGCGCTATCTGTCCACTCCTTCAACCAGTGTACAGTTCAAACCCTTGAGCGAAAATTTTGCCTTAGACCAGGCACAGCCCGGCTATCGCGTATTACAATTAAAAGACAATGGTGAGTACCAGACTTACATTCAAAGGGTGGTTTTAAAGCAAGCTAAAATTAATACTGAAATTTCAGGTTATTAACTTTTCAATTTGTTTTTTTTGCTTTACTTTATTGCTCTTAAAGGAAACGTGATATCTACAATCCCGCCATCAAAGACTATCAAAACGCATAAAAAGTCTATATGATGACGACCCCCATAGGAGGATAATCCTTCTTCAGGGTGGATAAAAATTTGCATATCACCATATTTTTTGCGTAGTTACCTACGCATATGATGAGGAATGCCCTAAATGGCGAATGACAACCAAAATCAAGTCTTAGATGAACAAACTGATGTGGTAGATGAAAAAGCTACAAAACGTGTGCGCAAATCTAAGCCAAAAACGACTGAAGGTGGTTCTACTGCTAGCTTATTTGGTATCGAACCTTATCAACCGAAAAAAAATGAAGAATACATGTCTGAAGGTCAGCTTGAGCACTTCCGCCAGATTCTGCTGGCTTGGAAAGCTGAGTTGATGACTGAAGTTGACCGTACGCTGAATACCATGCAAGACGAAAATACGGCACTTCCAGATGTAAACGACCGTGCAACACAAGAAGAAGAATTTGCGATTGAACTACGTACCCGTGATCGTGAACGTAAACTGATCCGCAAAATCGAACAGTCTATCGAAGCAATCAAAAATGATGACTACGGTTTCTGTGAAACTTGTGGTATCGAAATCGGTCTGCGTCGTTTAGAAGCTCGTCCAACTGCGACTTTGTGTATTGACTGTAAGACCCTTGCTGAAATCAAAGAGAAGCAAAATAACGGTTAATCGTGACTGTTGAGAATTCCTCAGCCGAGCACAGCTCCCTTGCGGAGCATGCTCCTCATGCGCAGCGGCGAAACGATGTTTCGCTAACTCGCTACTCAGGTCGGTTCGCGCCATCGCCAACCGGCCCTTTACATTTTGGTTCCCTCATTACTGCAGTCGCCAGCTACTGCGATGCCCGTGCCCATCAGGGTCAATGGCTGGTTCGTATTGAAGATACCGACATTCCCCGCATTTATCCCGGTAGTGAAGATCATATTCTTCGTGCCATGGATGTCTTTGGTTTCGATCCCGATGCCGCAATCATTTTTCAGAAAGACCGCCTGGACATTTATGATGCTGTGATTGAACAGCTACGTCAGCAGGGTCTGGTCTATGCCTGCCAATGTACGCGCAAGATGCTCGGTTCCAATCATATCTATCAGGATACCTGTCGTGATTTAGGCTTAGCTTTCGGACATCAGGCGATTCGCTTAAAAGTTGAAGATGTCGAAATCTGTTTTGATGATCCGTTGCAAGGTCATCATTGCTCTAATCTTAAGCATGATCTGGGAGATTTTGTCCTGAAGCGCCGTGATGGCATCATTAACTATCAGCTGGCAGTCGTGGTGGATGATTATCTGCAAGGCATAACTCATGTGGTACGTGGCGCGGATCTGCTGGATAATACCGAACGTCAGATTTATCTAGGCCAATTGCTCGGCTACCCTCGTCTGCAGTATATGCACCTGCCACTCGCAATGAATGATCAGGGTCAGAAACTCTCTAAACAGAATCTGGCGCAGGCGCTCGATCTGACTCAAGCACCTGAGTTATTGAAAAAGGCCATCCGGGCTTTACACCAAGCTGAAGTTGAACTGGATACTCCGGAAAAAATGCTGAAACAGGCAGTGGCACAATGGAATATCGAACGGATTCCACACACAACTGAGCTACAAGGCTACTATTTATAAAGGGCTGTTTTGGCTTAAGCTAAAGAAAAATTCAGGTGGAAGTTAGTCTATGTTTTTTATTTTTGGTGTTGGACCGAAAACCAAAATCATTGAGAAAAGTCAGTTCTTGTGTCCAGTGTGCCGAACCCGAGCCGGTTACGAACTGAGACAGCAGCGTAATTATTTTTCCTTATTCTTTATTCCCTTGATTCCTCTGTCGAAAGCCAAGGATGCTTTTGTGCGCTGTAATCACTGCGGTACGGTCATGCCAAGCACAGTTCTCGACCATGCCCAGCCTGACTCGAACCGTCAGTCTAATCTAGAAGCTTGATTCCTCACGGCTTGGATTACTTTCACGAGTCGTGGCATCAATCTTGAGAATCAGGCTGATCATCATGGCACACATAATCAGCGAAGAACCACCATAACTGATAAATGGCAGGGTCAAACCCTTGGTTGGCAGCATGCCCATGTTCATGCCTGCATTCACCAAAACCTGTAACAGGAAAATAATACTGATGCCATATGCTAGATAGCCAGCACGCAGGTAATGGTTTTTCAGGGCACGATGACCAATGCGAATACAGCAGACAATCATGCTGAAAGACAGAATCAGAACGATCGCAATGCCCAGAAAACCGAATTCCTCACCCAGAATTGCCAGCATAAAATCGGTATGCGCTTCAGGTAGGTAAGACATTTTCTGAATACTGTGTCCCAAACCGACACCCGTCCATTCTCCACGACCAAAAGCCATGAGCGCATTGGATAGCTGATAACCCGTACCCAGCGGATCTTCCCAAGGATTCGAGAAGGACAGGAAACGCTGCAGACGATATGGCTCAAAAGCAATCGCAGCGATCAACGCACCAATAATGACGCCGAAAGCCAGACCAAACTGGTTCCACGGCGCACCCGCCAGGAAGAACACTCCAAGCATGGTTAGCGTGATGACTACAGTTGCCCCCAAGTCCGGCTCAAGCATGACCAACAGGATGGTTGCCCCCATGATGATACTTAAGCGTCCCAAACCGGAAATCTTGTTACGTACCTCTTCAGCACGACGTACTACGTAGTCTGCGGTGAAGATTGCCATCATTACCTTCGCTACTTCGGAAGCCTGTAAGGTAAAGCCAGCAAGACGAATCCAGCGCTTGGAACCATTGACTTCAGTACCGACCAGCAATACTGCCAATAGCAGCAGAATGGTCACAAACCATAAAAAGAAAGTACTGTTAAACCAGCGATTTAAAGGAATCTTATAAGTAGCATAGGCGACTGCTGCCCCAGCCCCGATCGAGATGGCATGTCGGGTAATGTAGTGAAAGGCATTGCCATTAATTCGTTCTGCATACGGCATCGAAGCGGATGCCACCATGATTGAACCAATACACAGCAAAGCCAATACACAGAAAATCAGCACATTACGTGGATTAACTTCAGCGGGTAACTTAGGTAGCCACTGCTCGTAGATTTGAGTAATTTTATTGATCGCAGTCTGAGCAAACTCAGCCATATCACGAATCCTTGTTGTTCTTAATTAAGTGCGTTGACATACGCAACGAACTGACGACCACGCTCAGGATAGCCTGAGAACATATCAAAACTTGCACATGCCGGAGACAATAGCACGACATCATGTGGCTGGGTATTGCTCTGGCAGATTTCTACTGCTTCCTGCAGGCTTTCCGCATGCACAAGTGTCGTGGTTCCTTCAATTGCTGCTTCAATGATTGGACGATCTACACCAATCAACACTGCTACCTTCGCATATTTAGACAGTGAATTACGTAAAGCAGAGAAGTCCTGGCCTTTGCCCTCGCCACCGAGAATGATTGCCACTTTCCCACCTTGTGCTTCGATCGCCGCACCTAGACCGTCTAAAGCGGCCAGAGTCGCACCGATGTTGGTACCTTTAGAATCGTTATAATAACGCACGCCATTAAATTCTTTGACAAATTCACAGCGATGCTCCAGCCCTTTGAAGGTTTTTAGTGTTTTCAGCATACTATCTACTGGCAAGCCAATCGCTTCACCCAAAGCCAAACAGGCCAAAGCATTCGCGACATTGTGCGTGCCTTGAATATACATCTCAGAACTTTTCAATAAACGTTCGCGTCCACGCGCTAACCAGATCGTGCCATCCGTGTCACGTAACACGCCGTACTGGTTTATATCAGGTGCATTTAAACCAAAGCTTTGCATTGGCGTTACATCCGGAACCAGTGGACGAGTCAGTGAATCATCGCGGTTATACACCACTTTTTTGACACCCTGGAAAATACGGTGTTTTGCTGTGTGGTAGCCCATCATGTCACCATGACGATCCAGATGGTCTTCGCTCATATTCAGCACGACTGCCACTTCAGCATTCAGATTCGACGTGGTTTCCAGCTGAAAACTTGAAAGCTCTAAAATATAAAGTTCAGGATCATCTTTGGTCAGATCCAGCGCAGGACGGCCAAGGTTGCCACCAACGGCCACTTTCTTACCTGCATCTGCGGCCATCAGACCAATTAATGTGGTGACGGTACTTTTGGCATTTGAACCGGTAATCGCAACAATGGGTTTATCGGTAGAACGGCGCAGAATCTGGATTTCACTCACCACCGGAATACCTTTAGCAATCGCTGCCTGAATTTCAGGAAGTTTCGGATCAAGCCCCGGACTGATGACGATTTCTTCTGCTGATAGCAATAATTCCTGGTCAAATTTACCAAAGCTGGTTTGTACTTCGGCAGGAATCTGGTCATGCCCCGGTGGATTTGCCCTGGAGTCTGTTACTGCAACGCGGTAGCCCTTGTCATGTAAGAAATTGACTGCTGCAACACCTGAAATTCCAAGTCCTGCAACGACCTTAAGTCCACCACGTTGTATTAACATTTTTGCCTCATGTTCTGGTCTAATTTGAAACTTTTGAAATGTTAGCACTTTGCCGTTTTGAATGCTTTTTCTGTTTCATCTTTCTGCAGATTTTTTTGTATATTGCATAAAAAAGCCATCATAAAAATGATGGCTTTTTCACTTTTAAGTTTGCTGGAAAATTATTTCCATTTCACTGCTTGCTGAGCAGGCTTTTTCTCTGTTGGCTGCTCGGATGCCGGACAGGCACAATTGCCTCCACAACCACTGGCCATCGCAGGTTTTAACCATTTCGCCAGCTTATGCCAGCCTTGGGCTTCACAAGCATTGGATAGCTTCAGGAAGACCGAGCGTGAAGTATTCGGAAATACCTTCTTAAATACCACCACTGCACTCCAAAGCACCAGTGACGTTACAATCAGAATTTCAATCATTTCAATCTCCCCTTCATTGTACTATTTCAGTCAGTATTAACCGAAATAGTGTGAAGCAATCTGATAAGTCAGGAATGACATGATATATGCCAGACCAAACAGATAAACTGTCATAAAGCCCACAGTTTTCCATGAACCTGTTTCACGTTTTACCGTTGCCAAAGTTGCCAGACAGTGCGGCGCATAGATAAACCAGACCAGTAACGATAAACCGGTTGCCAGTGTCCAGCCTAAGTCACCGCCACCGCTAATCAAAGCTGCAAGCCCTTCAGACATCGCATCTTCATCAACTGCTGACAAGGCATAAACTGTACCCAGTGCAGCCACAACCACTTCACGAGCTGCCATTGCCGGAATCAGCGCAATACAGATCTGCCAGTTAAAGCCCAACGGTGCAAAGATCGGCTGGATAAAATGACCAATCATCCCTGCAAAGGAATAATCAATATCTGGTAACGTGGCCCCTTCAGGCGGTTGTGGGAAGGTACACAGGAACCACAGCAGAATCGACAATGCGAAGATGATGCCACCCACACGCTTCAAGAAGATCTTGCCACGATCCAGCAGACCAATCCAGACGTTCTTGATATCTGGAAAACGATAACTTGGTAGTTCCATTAGCAGCATATGCTCTGATTTGTCTTTGCTGAAAAACTTCAACACAAACGAAACAATCAGCGCACTTAGAATGCCTGCCATATACAGAGCAAACAGCACCAAGCCTTGCAGGTTAAAAATACCCCAGACCGACTGTGATGGAATAAATGCGGCAATCAGCAATGCATATACCGGCAGACGAGCCGAACAGGTCATCAAGGGTGCTACAAAAATTGTGGTCAAACGGTCACGTGGATCACTAATGGTACGTGACGCCATGATGCCCGGAATTGCACAGGCAAAGCTGGACAATAATGGAATAAAGGCACGACCAGAAAGACCGGCTTTGTACATCAATTTATCCAGCAGGAATGCAGCACGTGGCAGATAACCGGATTCTTCCAATACCAGGATAAAGAAGAACAGGATCAGAATCTGTGGCAGGAACACCACAACGCCGCCGGCACCGGCAATAATCCCATCTACGAGCAGACTATTCAGCAAAGGATGGGCAATGTTGTCTCCGACTACCTCACCGAGCCAGCCGAAGAAGGTTTCAATCCCATCCATGAAGGGTGCCGCCCAGGCAAATACCGCCTGGAAGATCACGAACATCATCACCGCTAGGCTAAGCAGACCGAGTACCGGATGCAGGAAAATTTTATCCAGAAAATCGGTGCGCTTGTCTTCCTGATCTACAAAGTTCACCACATCTTTCAGGATGCTTTCAACTTTGTGATGACTGTCACCGCTTAAGCCAGTCATTTCAGTCTCTGGAATAGCATATTTTCCCTGATCCAGTGCATTCATCAGGTTTTCAACACCTGACCTGCGCACTGCAACCGTTTCAACGACAGGTACACCTAAACGCTCGGACAATTTCTGGGTATTGATCTGCATCCCACGACGGCGTGCTTCATCCATCATGTTCAGAACGAGTAACACCGGACGGCCGAGCTGGATCATTTCCAGAACCAGACCGAGATGCAGTTTCAGATTGGTGGCATCGACCACACACAGGAATGCATCCTGCTGTTCTTCATCTGCAATTTTGCCCTGTACAACATCACGGGTAATCGCTTCATCCGGACTGGTAGCATCCAGACTATAAGTCCCCGGCAGATCCAGTACACGCACAGCCTTGCCCGATGGCAAAGTAAAGTGACCGACTTTACGTTCTACTGTCACTCCGGCATAGTTGCCGACTTTTTGACGTGTACCTGTTAAATGGTTGAATAATGAGGTTTTACCACAGTTAGGGTTACCGACAAGGGCAATACGTAAGGCATCACTCATGCCGACACTCCAGCTTCAATTTCAATTTTGGCTGCCTCTGACTTACGCAGGGCAAAACGGGTAAAACCGACCTGAATTAAAATCGGATCCCCACCAAAAATACCTTTGGTAATGACCTGCACTTCTGTGCCAGGCACAAAACCCAACGTTTCCAGGCGACTCGCCACGACATCGTGTTGAGCGCCCTCGCCATCAGTAGTTCGATTAACCTTTCGAATGATAGCTGTTTGCTTCACTTTCAAATCCGACAAACGCACCGCGAAAATTCCTAAACTATTTTGTACAGTATACAAACAAATGAGAATAATTAACAAATAAGATTAATTACAAACCGATTTAGCTTATATCACATCGACACTGTAATAAAATTAAACTACATTGGAGAATATCAATACTCATTATCGCTTTTTTAGATCAGATTCTTTCATCCTATGTTGAATAAAAAACCCCGTATTCCCGCTCCTGTCCAGATTCCAGAAAGTACCCAGTTTCTGCACGGCTATCGTGACTATCTGATTGCACAAACCGTGAGTCCTCATACACGGAATGCCTATTTATCTGATTTAATTCAATGCAGTAGTTGTCTAACTAAAGCCTTACCAGAATGGGATCATGATGATGTCTCGGATGTATTGATTGAGCTGACCAAACAGCAAAAAAGTCCACGTTCAATTGCACGCTGTTTGTCCGCCCTGCGCTCATTTTATAAATTCTTGCGTGAACAAAAGCTGAGAAATGACAATCCGGTTGCTGCACACAAGACACCAAAACTGGGACGTGCCCTGCCCAAAGATCTTTCTGAAGCCGATGTTGAAGCACTAATCAATGCACCGGATATCAATACTGCCTTGGGTTTACGTGACCGGGCGATGCTGGAAGTGCTCTATGCCTGTGGCTTACGTGTGACAGAACTACTCAACCTGCGACTGGAACTGATTAATCTAAAACAGGGCTATCTGCGTATCGTAGGTAAAGGCAACAAAGAACGATTAGTACCCATGGGGCAGGTCGCCTGCGAATGGATCGAGAAATATCTGAATGAAGCACGTCCGCAATTGTACAAGACAGCAACCGACTATCTGTTCCTGACCCAGCATGGTGGCATCATGAGCCGACAGAATTTTTGGTATGCGATCAAGCGTTACGCACTACAGGCCGGTGTTCAGGCAGAGCTTTCTCCCCATACCTTGCGTCATGCCTTTGCCACCCACCTGTTGAATCATGGTGCAGATCTACGTGTCGTGCAGATGCTGTTGGGACATAGTGACCTGTCGACCACCCAAATTTATACCCACGTGGCACAAGTGCGTATGCAACAGCTGCATGCGTCACATCATCCACGGGCCTGAACCTGAACTGACAACGTGTACAGAGAAGTTCAACCTGCAAACTATTTTTTTGTTATGCTAGGCATCTATTTTTATCTAAGAACAAAAAGGGTTATCCATGACATTTGCCCGCTCCAGTCTGTTTATCGCATGTATGCTTGCTGCAGGTTTCAGTCTTACTGCTTGCTCCAACTCTAATCAAAACGATAAAAAGTCAGATACTTTAACTGCAAGTGCACCAGCGACGGGTGAAGCATCTACCGTATCAGAACGTAATGCTCAGCAACGCCTGATCTCAACCCTGGAAGGTCACTTCAAAAAGGCTGGTATTAAGGCAAAAATCACTGGCGTTAAAACCACTGAAGTACCAAATCTGTTCTGGGTCAGCTTGGAAGGCATGTCGTCTGTCTATGCGACCAGTGATGGTAAATACATCATTCAGGGTGATGTGATCCGCCTGGGTGACAAACAGCTGCACAATGTCAGCGAAACCCTGCAATCCGATGTAAACAAGAAAATCTTTGCAGCACTAAAAGCCGAAGACCTGTTGATTTACCCTGCCAAAGGCAACAAAGCCAAGCATATTATCTATGTCTTTACCGATGTTAGCTGCCCGTACTGCCATAAATTCCACGAACAGATGGATGAGATGAACAATAAAGGCATTGAGGTACGTTATATCGCATGGCCACGTGGTGAGCAGCATATGCCAGCCATGGAAGCAATCTGGTGTAGTGCCGACCGTCGTGCTGCCTTTGATACCGCTATTGCCGGTGGATCAATTACACCAGCAACCTGTCAAAATCCTGTGAAAGATCAATATCAAATGGGTCTGAATATCGGTGTGAACGGTACCCCGGGTGTCTATAGTTCAGAGGGTGTTTACCTGGGCGGATACATGTCGACCGCTGAACTTTTGGACCGTCTTAAATAACTCATTTTAATAAGTTATTTTACTTTATGTTATACATAAAGATATTCTGAGATCACCCTAGAGTCAGCGCGTTTTTTTAGCTATGATCTAGGCTCTCGTAAAAAACTGTTTATATTTGGAGTGTGACGTGAAACCAGTTCGTCTGGCAATCCTCGGTCTTGGTACTGTGGGTGGTGGTGCCCTTAAACTATTAAAACAAAATGCTGCTGAGATTAAACGTCGCACCGGTCGTGAAATTCAAATTACTTATGTGGGTACCCGTCGTCCGCGTCCTGACCTGGAACTTGATGACAGCATCAAGCAAAGTGCTGACCTGCTAGAGATCGTACGTCAGCCAGATGTTGATGTTGTGGTTGAAGTGATGGGTGGTATTCATCCTGCCTATGAAGTCATTAAAGAAGCTATCCTGCATGGCAAACAGGTTGTGACTGCGAACAAGGCTTTGCTCGCTGAACACGGTAATGAACTGTTCAAACTTGCTGATGACAACGCTGTGCAAATTGCTTACGAGGCAGCGGTGGCAGGTGGCATCCCGATTATTAAAGTCATGCGTGAAGGCTTGGCTGCCAACAAAATTGATTGGCTGGCGGGCATCATTAACGGTACAGGTAACTTTATCCTGACTGAAATGCGTGACAAAGGCCGTGCTTTTGAAGATGTACTGAAAGAAGCGCAAGAACTGGGTTATGCTGAAGCAGATCCAACCTTTGACGTTGAAGGTATTGATGCCGCACATAAACTAACCTTACTTGCATCGATTGCATTTGGTATCCCGCTGCAATTTGATAAAGTCTTCACCGAAGGCATCAGCAAAATCACGGCTCAAGATGTAAAATATGCTGAAGACTTAGGTTTCCGTATTAAACACCTCGGTATTGCTCGTCGTACAGAAACAGGGATTGAACTTCGTGTTCACCCGACCCTGATTCCTGAGGAGCAACTAATCGCCAATGTAAATGGCGTGAAAAATGCAGTCTTGGTACAAGCCAATGCCGTTGGCCCTACACTGTACTATGGTGCTGGTGCTGGTGCTGGTCCTACAGCATCTGCTGTAGTCGCTGACGTGGTGGATATCGTGCGTGACATCTCTTACACTGAAGATGGCGCAGGTACCATTCCACAACTGGCTTTTGAAAGCTTAAGCGACTTGCCAATTCTTCCTCGTGAAGAAATGACCACAGGCTACTACATCCGTATTAACGCTGAAGATCAAACCGGCGTTCTTGCAGAAGTGACCTCTATTCTGAGCCGTAACGGTATTAGTATCGATGCCATCATGCAGCAATCTCGCTTAAAAGACCTTATTCCTATCGTGATCCTGACTGATCCAGTCAAGGAAGCGAAAATGGATGAAGCGTTAAAGCAAATTCAAGCTCTTCCTGTCATTCATGGCGAAATTGTGCGAATTCGTTTAGAATCGCTTGATAATTAATCGGGTTGAGGGGGTTACTCTCCTCACCAAGCTCTACACACAATTGGAACATCATCATGTCGAATGCCAATCGTTATACTGGTTTAGTTGACCGCTATCGCGACCGTTTACCAGTGTCTGCAACTACCCCTGCTGTTTCTCTAGGCGAAGGTAATACACCACTGATTAAGCTTGCGAATATTCCGCGCATTATTGGCAAAAATGTTGAAATTTATGTGAAGTACGAGGGCTTAAACCCGACTGGTTCATTTAAAGACCGTGGTATGACCATGGCGGTGACCAAAGCCGCTGAAGAAGGCTCAAAAGCCATTATCTGTGCCTCTACAGGTAACACCTCTGCTGCTGCGGCTGCCTATGCTGCACGTGCAGGCATGAAAGCGTTTGTGTTAATTCCTGAAGGCAAAATTGCCATGGGTAAAATGGCACAAGCGATGATGTATGGCGCAATCACCATGCAGATCCGCGGTAACTTCGATGACGGTATGCGTCTGGTGAAAGAAATCGCAGATAAAGCACCAGTGACGATTGTGAACTCAATCAACCCATACCGTTTGCAAGGTCAAAAAACCATTGCTTACGAAATCGTAGATGAGCTGGGCCGTGCACCTGACTACCACTGCCTACCTGTCGGTAACGCAGGTAACATCACTGCACACTGGATGGGTTATACCGAAGCCGTTGCCAACCAACCTGCTGATCAGTTTGAGCAAGTGGTTTATGACCCTGCAACTGATGCGTTCACTGGTCCTAAACCTGAAGGCCTTCCAACAATGGTGGGTTACCAGGCAGCTGGTGCTGCACCATTCCTACGTGGTGCACCAGTAGAAAACCCTGAAACTGTGGCAACTGCAATCCGTATTGGTAATCCACAAAGCTGGAACCATGCCAAAGCGGTTGTTCGTGATTCTCAAGGTTGGTTCGACGAACTGACTGATGCTGAAATTCTTGAAGCACAACGTCTACTTTCCATGTACGAAGGTGTATTCGTAGAACCTGCTTCTGCAGCGTCTATCGGCGGTGCAATTCGTGACATCAAAGCTGGCAAGATTGCTGAAGGCTCAGTAATTGTTTGTACTGTGACAGGTAACGGTCTGAAAGATCCCGATACTGCAATCAAACAATGTTCTGATGCAGTAATGCTGTCGATCGATGCAACATTGGATCAAGTACGCGATTCTATTCTGTCTAATATGTAAGAGACAGAATCAAAAAGCCCTGCATCTGCAGGGCTTTTTTATGACTTAAATATTTTATAAAAGCTTAAACACGCTGTTTCGGCAAACTAGACACCCAAGTCATGAGACGTGTTGCATCATTGGTACGTGCAGCAGATGAATCTGCTCCAAGCAACACTACGACTACTGGACGGTTATTTAAGGTGGTATGCATCACTACACAACGTCCAGCTTCATTGATAAAACCGGTTTTAGAAATATTAATATTCCAGCCACCATTACGTACTAGTGCATTAGTATTATTCGATTTCAACACACGGTAACCCAGATTAAAGTCATAACTTGCTGTGGTTGAGAACTGTCGGATCAAGCCGTATTGCGAAGCGGTGTTTACCAGAATCCCCAAGTCTCTTGCAGATGACTTATTGCCCGGATGCAATCCGGTAGATTCCAGAAATTTACTTGAATTCATACCCAATGCTTTGGCTTTACTATTCATGGCAGAAATAAAAGCACTACGACCACCTGGATAGGTACGTGCCAACGCTGCTGCAGCCGGGTTTTCAGATTTCATCAGTGCAAACAATAAAGCTTCAGCACGATTCATCGTGTCTCCGACACGTAACGTCGAGCTTGAACTCTTACAACCTGAACATGAAAAATCACCCTGTTGTAGTGTGATTTTTTCATTCATGTTTAAACGTGCATCAGAGATCACCACTGCTGTCATCAGCTTGGTAATCGATGCAATCGGCACTGCTGTATTACTGTTCTTGCTATACAGCACTTCACCGGTCTGCGCGTCCATTACCAGCGCTGAACGCGCATTGACAGATGGCTGCGTGCCATAGGTCTTGGTATCCAGAATCTGTACAGTTTTGGCAGGTTCTTGTACTGCTTGACCATTCTGACTACGGATGGTCGTGGTGACTGTCGTAGAGCCAAGCGGAGAAGGCTCATCATCGGCATCCGATCCATCACTCAAGAACTGGTTGGCCTGTTCAGAAGACCAGCTCAGGCTAGACTGAGGGGCCGCTGCTGACGAATTCATGATAATTTCAGCAAAACTCGTCGTCGTACTCATGCTGACTGCCAGCGACAGACCCAGTACATGCATCAAAGACTTATGTGTTTTCTTCACTATTCCTTCACCCAACTTACGAGGTAAGATTGATTTGCGTATTACCTCTAATATGGCTTACATTACATTTACCACAATGCAGAACAATTATTGATCTCTACACTGCGTGATACAGTTCAATATGACATGTCTGTAGGATTGCTAATTTTGTAGTTTCATTGCAAGCTTATTTTGCGTTGTGTAACAAAAAAAATGATTTTTTTTCATCTGAGGGAGAGTATACGTGATCACAGTTTTAGTTGTAGATGACCATGAATTGGTGCGTACTGGCATCTGTAGAATGCTTGAAGACCACACTGATGTTCAGGTCATTGGACAAGCTGAATCTGGTGAAGAAGCAATTACTCTGGTGCGTCAGCATCATCCGAATGTAGTACTCCTGGATGTGAATATGCCGGGTATTGGTGGTGTTGAAACTACGCGTCGACTGCTACAAACAGCCCCTGATACTAAAGTTATCGCTGTCAGTGGTCTTGCCGAAGAACCTTATCCATCGCTGTTACTCAAAGCAGGTGCTAAAGGCTATATCACTAAAGGTGCACCTGTTACCGAGATGGTACGTGCTATTAATAAAGTCATGCAGGGCGGCAAATACTTTAGTGCAGATATTGCCGAGCAATTAGCGAGCTCTTATTTATCTGACACACAGCAATCCCCATTTGATTCCCTGTCCGAACGCGAAATGCAGGTTGCCATGATGGTCGTCAACTGCATTAGTGCCCAGGAAATTGCGGATAAACTTTTTGTGAGTGTTAAGACTGTAAATACCTATCGTTATCGTATTTTTGAAAAACTTAATATCGACAGCGATGTGAAACTGACCCATCTAGCAATGCGCTATGGTCTGATTAAACCTTAATATTTTATGCCCTCTATTTAAGAAAACTTAAAAAAACAAAAAAGGTTCTATGTCGCAGCGATCTTCTTATTCAGAGCTTAACCAATATCTGCTGGGCACTTGGTATGCGGCATACCGCCTGATCATCAGTACTGGTTTACTGCTGATTTTCGTGCTCACTTATCCTGAGCACACCAGCGATTTAGAATATCCCAAGCTGTATCATTATGTACTGAGTAGCTTCATTGCTATCGCCTTGATCCAGCTTTTTGTTCTGAAGTATTTTAAGAAATTTGTTCAGCAACAGCTGACCGGTATTTTTATTGTCGATGTCTGTGCACTCAGCCTGCTGACCTTGGCCACGAATGGCACCAATCTACAGCTCAGTATGCTATTCGTGATTACTATCTTTGCCGCTTCCATTTTACTGAATGCACAAAAAGCGCTGGTGATTACCTTGATTGCGGTCATCAGTGTGATTTACCAGCATTTCATCACCAGCCTGTTTACCCTTTCCTCTGTGGGTAATATCGGCAATAGCGCCATATTGGCTTTCATGTTTTTTGTGGTCTATGGCATCGGGCAAATTGCAGTCCGACGTTTCCAGATCTTGGAAAATGTCAATTTTTCCCAGTCCATGGAACTTTATCGTCTACAAAATATTAACCGTTATATTCTGGAACAGATTGAGACTGGTTATCTGGTTCTCGATGAAAACTGTCATGTGGTGCTGAGTAATCCTGCTGCCTGCCACTTGCTTGGCATCCAGCAAATGTATGCACATGACACGTTTCCATTGTACCAGTCACAACCAGATCTGTTTGAGTTGATCCGCTTTGAAGATCTGGAAAATGGCGAACGCTTTCAGTTTGAATCCCAGCAAAGCCGTTTCAATATTCATGTTCAAGTACAAAAACTGATTGTACCGCATCAAACTTTAATGTTGCTGGTGCTGCAAGATGCGCAAAAACTTAATCAACAAGTCCAGCAATTAAAACTGGCGGCACTCGGGCAACTTTCTGCCAGTATTGCCCATGAGATTCGTAATCCGCTTGCAGCGATTGTTCAAGCTAATGATCTGTTACCTGGTTGTGAACAGGACCAACAGCAGGTGTTGCATGGCATGATCAGCAAGCAGGCAACACGAATCAACCGGATTATTGAAGACACGCTGAATATGGTGAAGAATAAAGAGACTCATCCAGTATCTATTCAGCTGAATGAATTTATTCCACAATGTATCCATGAGGATTTGGCTGATATTGCTGATCAGATTAAGCTGAATATTGATATGCGACTGGACATCCAGTTTGATGAAGCCCAGCTACGTCAAGTATTGGTCAATTTATTGCGTAATGCCGTGCGGCATAACGATCCAGCCGTAGGCTATGTAGAATTAAAAGTTCATCCTTATGAACATAAAGTCTGGATTGATGTACGGGATTTTGGTCAGGGTGTGGCGCCTGCCGATCAGAGTCTGCTGTTTAAACCATTTTTCAGCACTTCAATTAATGGTACAGGACTAGGGCTATATTTATCCCACAGTTTCTGTGAGGCCAATCAGGCCCAGCTGAATTATATACAACAAGAACAGGGTGCCTGCTTCCGGATTAGCTGCCAGCGCATCACTGTTTAATTTTTAAATTTAAGGGGAAAGAGTGTGGAACAACAACCACTGGTACTATTGGTCGATGATGAAGAAGATCTCTGTACGCTCATGCAGATGTCGCTTATGCGTATGGGAATTCGCACGCATATCGCCCATCGTCTGGAGGATGCTAAAAAACGCTTGGCAGATCATCAGTATGACGCTTGCCTTACGGACTTGAATCTGCCTGATGGCAATGGCTTGCAGTTACTGGAATTTATCAGTGAGCATCATCCTTCCCTACCGGTTGCTGTGTTAACTGCCTATGGCAATATGGATATTGCTATTGCTGCACTCAAGGCAGGTGCCTTTGACTTTGTCAGTAAGCCGATTAATCAGAAACATCTGGAACAGTTACTGCAAAAAGCACTAAATAAGCCAGTAGATTACCAATCCAATCAGCAAGATACCCTAGAATATAAAATGCTGATTGGCCAGTCCAAGCCGATTCAGCAATTACGTACTACCTTGCATAAAATTGCCCGCTCTCAAGCCCCTGTATTTATCACCGGTGAATCTGGAACTGGAAAGGAAGTAGTGGCAAATCTGGTCCATCGCCTCAGTAACCGGAGTGAAGGACCCTTTATTGCCATTAACTGTGGCGCAATTCCAGCTGAACTGATGGAAAGTGAGCTGTTCGGGCACAAGAAAGGCAGCTTTACTGGCGCCATGCAGGACAAACAGGGGCTGATCCAGTCTGCACATGGCGGTAGTTTATTTCTGGATGAAATTGCAGAACTTCCACTTAGTATGCAGGTCAAACTGCTACGTGCAGTACAGGAAAAACGGATTCGCCCTTTAGGTTCAGATATCGAAATTGATGTGGATTTTCGCGTCATCAGCGCCAGTCATCAGGACCTGGAAGCACAGGTACAGCAAGGTAAATTCCGTCAGGATTTATTCTTCCGCATTCATGTGATGGATCTGGTGTTGCCACCATTACGTGAGCGTGGTAATGACATTCTGCTGCTGGCTGAACACTTTATTCAGAAGATCTGTCAGGAATGGCAAATCCCTGTGAAACGCCTGACTGAGCGTAGCAAAGAGCAGTTACTGACTCAATACTATCCAGGAAATGTCCGGGAATTGCGTAATATCATCGAGCGAGCAATTACCCTCAGCGATGAAGACACAATTGATATCCAGCATTTGCAAACTGCACCTTTACGTCAGAGTTTTGTGACTTCCGAAATCACATCGAATATAGCATCCGAATCGAGTAACACTACTGATACTTTTATCGTACCAAAAAAACTGCCTGAAGAAGGTCTTGAACTGTATATGGAGAAAATCGAGAAAGAAATTTTGCTAAATGCATTGAATCTGACTCACTGGAACCGTACGCTTGCCGCAAAAAAGTTGGGCATGTCTTTCCGCTCGCTGCGTTATCGTCTGAAAAAATTTGGACTCGATACCGATGAAGAAGAATGATTGATGAGGGGGCTATGCCCCCTTCATTATTTTTGTAAAAGCAATAATTCAGTGATGTGATCCAGATAACTTTCTTCCCTCATCTCAACGCCAAGCGGATAACTGAGGTGAGGCTGCACACCAAGACCCTCAATACGCTGACCACTGGGGCTGAAATATTGCGATACCGTCATCTGTAACGCCGCCCCATTGCTAAGAGGAAACAGTTTCTGCACCACACCTTTACCATAGCTTTTTTCACCGACCACCCAGGCACGGTTATGCTCTTTCAAGGCAGCGGTAAAGACTTCGGCTGCAGAGGCAGAACGGTTATTAATCAAAATTCCAATTTTCAGATTCTGAAATTCAAATCCTGGTAAAGCCTGAAACTGCTGATCCCCTTCTGCCCGGCTTTTGGTCGAGACAATAATGCCCTGATTCAGGAATAGATCCGCAGACTCTACCGCTGCCGAAAGCAGGCCACCTGGATTATTACGTAGATCCAATAACACGGCTTTTAAACGTTGACTGGAATAGCTGTCAATAATTCGTTTAATTTCGTTGGCTGTGTCCTGCTGGAAGACCTTGACCTGCAAGACCAGCACCTGATTATTATGCAAGGTCGATTTAATCTCGGTATCTACTTTAATATTACGAACCAGCGTCACCGGCGTACTTTGCGCAGAAAGCTGAATGCTTAAAGTAGAGCCTATCGCGCCACTGAGCAAATCCCGAACCTGCTCGCGCTTCAGCGTATTTAAGATCTGATCATCAATCTTGTAAACTGTCACGCCATTACGCAGTCCCTGCTTGGCAGAGTCGGCATCCGGACTGAGTCCCTGTACCATCCACTGCTTCAATTGCGGATTAAACTGCAGGTCAAAATCGATACTGGCTAGATCGCCTTCGGTATATTGACGGAGCTGTTTGAAGTCTTCTGGAGAAAGATAACGGGAATAGCGGTCTAAACCACCGACCAGACCACGAATTGCCTGTTGGAATAATACATCGTCATTTTTATCTTGAATATAATTATCTTTGACAATGCCATAAATCTGCACGAATTCCTGAATCGAAGAAACCGGAATTTCGCTATAGGTTTGCTGGTCCATGACCATATCATCGAGTGCTGGACCCTGAGACCCAGCACTCCATGCCGAATGGCTCAAACACATCAGTAAGCTTGCGAGTAAAACTGACTTCTGCTGTGATTTTGCCATTCTTTATCCTATTGATATTTTTTATGAAGCGTTCAGCTCAATTAAGTTACGGCCCTGCATTTCTGCTGGCACCGGAAGTTGCATCAGACTTAACAATGTTGGCGCCACGTCCGCCAGTACACCGCCTTCTGCAATCGTTGCCGAAGTTGGACCCACATAAATAAACGGGACCAGTTCAGTCGTATGTTGGGTATGCACCTGACCACTTTGATAGTCTTGCATCTGCTCAACATTACCATGGTCTGCAGTAATAATCATATGGCCTTTTTGCGCCATCACTGCTTCATAAACACGACCTAAGCAAGTATCCACTGCTTCCACTGCTTTGACTGCTGCATCAAATACGCCGGTATGACCGACCATATCGCCATTGGCATAGTTCACCACCAACAGGTCAAACTCACCTGAGTTGATCGCTGCAACCAGTTCATCGGTCACTTCGTATGCACTCATTTCCGGTTTTAGGTCATAAGTTGCTACATTTGGAGATGGAATCAGGATACGTTTTTCACCTGGATATTCATCTTCACGACCACCGCTGAAGAAGAAAGTCACGTGTGCATATTTCTCAGTTTCTGCGATACGTAATTGGGTTTTGCCCAGGTCTGATAAATATTCGCCAATCGAGTTCACCAGCGCTTCTGGCATATATGCTACAGGCGCATCGATTGTTGCCTGATAACGGGTCAACATCACGTATTTCGCCAGATTTGGCACAACTTTGCGTTCAAAACCAGTAAAATCTTTCTCAACAAAAGCACGTGTTAATTCACGCGCACGATCCGCACGGAAATTCATGAAGACTACGCTGTCACCATCCTGAATCGCAGCCACATCACCGATACGGGTCGCTTTCACGAATTCATCAGACTCATCTGCTGCATATGCCTGTTCCAGGCCTTCTACTGCAGTGGCTGCCGTACGAACTGCTTCACCTTCAGTCAGCAAACGATACGCCTGTTCCACGCGATCCCAACGGTTGTCACGATCCATGGCAAAGTAACGGCCAATCATGGTGGCAATACGGCCTTGACCTGGATATTGAGCAAAAACAGCATCTAATTTTTCCAATGATGGTTGTGCACTTTTCGGCGGCGTATCACGGCCATCCAGGAAAGCATGTAGATAGACTTTGGCACCACGTTTTAATGCCAGCTCTGCCATCGCCACGATATGGTCTTCATGTGAGTGCACTCCACCTTCAGATAACAAGCCCAGAATATGTACGGCACCATTTGACGCTTTGGCTTTTTCTACCGCATCAATCAGTACTTCATGCTCAAAGAACGCACCGGTACGGATATCTTTGGTAATACGGGTGAAGTCCTGATATAACACACGGCCAGCGCCGAGATTCATATGACCGACTTCAGAATTACCCATCTGACCATCAGGCAGACCGACATCTTCACCAGAACCAGAGATCAAACCATGCGGATGCTTTTCCTGCATAGCAGTTAAATGAGGTCGTTTAGCCGCTAAAAACGCATTGTCTTCGACCGCTTCGCGATGACCCACACCATCCATAATTACCAATACGTGAGGGATTTTGCCAGCAGTTGCATCCGTCATAATGAATACTCTTGTTCGTTTACGAATTAATCGTTCTATTTTAACTAATTTTGCAGTGAGAGGCCATGACTACACCATGGTTTAAGCCTCTCACTGCGATTGATTTCTTCTATTTTCTTGTGGCTTAGCGTGCCCGATGCAGTAGATAACCACCAATTGCAAACATGATGATAATTGGAATAAACACAAACCATGCTGGCGACGGTGCATAGACTAAACTCGCATAACCCAAGAAGTCCTGCAGATAGAAGAAGCCTAAACCTGCAAATAATGCAATCACCAGGCGAAAGCCCATGGATTGTTGACGTAGCGGTCCAAAAATAAAGGAACAGGCAATCACCACCAATGCAATCAGAGCAAATGGCGAGCCGACTTTCTGCCAGAAAGCCAGTTCATAGGTCTTTGGTACCTGGCTATACTCATGCATATAGCTCATGAAACTGACCAGTTGACTAGGCGATAGATCCTCCGGGTCAATGGTTACCATATGCACATACTTCGGTTGCAGCGCTAAGGCCAGCGGCTGTTCGGAATGTGTTATCAGCGTGGCATTACCATTCTGCAGAATATTCATTTCCTGCGTATTCTGTAGAGTCCACGCACCATCCTTGATAAAATCACCCTGCTCGGCTTTTAGCGTCCCGCGCAGACGATAATCTTCATCAAAGTCCAGCATCTGTACGTTTTTTAGCTCACCTTTGGCATTAGCATAGTCAATATAGATAAAACGCTGACCTTCACGGGTCCAGTAGCCTTTAACCTCACCAATTTTTACAGGCTTGTTGTAACTCTTCACTGCTTTGGCCTGCTCATTGGTATACGGAATTACCCATTCACTTAAAGCAAAAGATAAAATCACCAGGAGTAATGCCGAACGAATTACCCAGCCGACAATCCGCCACAGGCTGACCCCAACCGAACGCATCACAATCAACTCACTGTTAGAAGCGAGTGTACCTAAGCCGAGAACAGCACCAATCAGTGCAGAGATTGGTAGGATTTCATACAGATAGTTTGGCGCGCCCCACAGCACATATTTCAGTGCCTGCCAGGCGCCATAGCCTTCTTTTAGTGAGCCTAATTCACCCAAGTAAGTAAATAATACCTGTAGACCGGCCAATACGGCTGTTGCACCGAGCATAGCAAGTGCAGTGGTTCCGGTCACATGTTTTGCAACGATACGACGTGCCAGCATGATTAAGACCTCGCTCGTTGAATCTGTTTCTTGATTTTCGGCGCCAGCTTCTGTTTACGTGCAAATAGAGCCGCAGCAATACCATAGAAAATCAGGACCATTGGATAAGCCCAAATCCCCATTTCCTCTTTACTGACGCGCGTTTTTACTGCCATTAAAGCTACAATCAGGCTGGCAAAGATCAAGAGTGCTGGAAAGAGTTTAAGATAACGCCCCTGACGTGGACTCACTTCAGACAAGGCATTGGCCAGCATCAGCGCCGCAATAATCGCAAATGGTACAAATACTCGCCAACCGAGCTCACTGGCGACCACAGGATCCTGACGGTTTTCCCAGAGTTTTGAAGTCGGCAAGGCTTCAACCTCAGCACTTTCAAACTTGGCTTCTTTATCATTTTCCAGACGCAGACGATAAGTCTCGAATTCCGCTTGGGTATATTTCGGCATGCCGGCAAAGATTTCATAACGGCGACCATTGACTAGATCCACCACATTGGCGGTGTCCCCTGCCACTTCTACACGGGTCGCTTCTTGCGCCAGAATCATAACATCTGGTTTGCCTTCACGTTCTGCACGTTGATAGAAAAAGATATCTTTCAGGTTTTTACGGTCTTCCGACAAATCACCTGCATAAATGGTATAGGGTCCCGAGGAAATAAATTCTTTCGGCCGTACCAGATCGAAACCCGTCCGTACTGCCTGCTCATTGGTCAATGCTTCAAACTGACGAATACCCCACGGTGCCGCCCAGAGCATTAAAAATGCCTGAACGACTAGAAATACTAAAGTCATCGGAATGAGTAATCGTGCCAGCTGATTGCGACTGACCCCGCTACCATTCATGACTGCCATTTCATGATCGACATAGAGCCGGCCAAATACCAGCATCAGACCAATAAAGAAACCTAAAGGTAAAATCAGGGTCAGGAATTCAGGCAAACGATAACCAATAATACTGAACAGAATGCCTGCATCCAGACGTCCTTGTGCTGCCACACCGAAGTACTTGATCAGTCGACCACCCATCATGATCAAGGTCAATAAGGCAATCACAACCAAGGATGTTGATACAACTTGCTTGACCAGATAACGCCGAATAATCAAATTAAATCTTCCAGAATACAGGGTAAAAACTTGTCATAGTTTACCCGAATGTTAAGCTTAAAAATATAAAACCGATACTTGAGTTGAACATTGAAACCCTGTTCAGGAAATTGTTTCAATGGTTTAATGGTTGCAAATTTTATAAGGCTTAAATAAACGCATATGAAACTGACAATTAATACGTCATTCCAAGAGAATGCATCCAGCCAATATCTGTTAATTCTTGTAGATTCTGAGCAACTTCAGCAGTCAGCTGCGACTTATCAGATTAACAAGTTCGAAGAAATCACCACAGCGACACAATATAAAGCAGGTCTAAATGAAACCCTGGCATTAGTTGGTAATGTTCCAGCGAGTACTAACGCTTGTCTGGTTGGCTTGGGCAAGACTGCTGAACTACAGCCGGGCAAACTGGCGAAAGTTGCGCAAACTATCATAAAAGCAGCACAGAAAAAATTCCAGCAGATCAGCGTAGACATTTCTGCCCTGCCAGTCCAATTTCATAACATTTTTGCACTATTGCTGACCCAGGCTGCGTACGCTTTTGATGAATTCAAATCCAAGAAAAATGAATTTGTACTTGAGCAAATCAACCTGATTGCGACCGATAGTCCAGTAACTGCAGAACAGCTGCAATTGCTTCAGGCAGTGCAAACCGGCCAAAACTTAGCACGTGACTTGGGTAACCGTCCAGGCAATATTTGTTTCCCGGAATACCTTGCGGAACAGGCACTGGCTTTAGCAGCTGAATATCCAGAACTGCTTAAAGTGAATGTACTGGATGAACAGCAAATGGCTGATCTGGGAATGCACTCTTTTCTGGCAGTGAGCAAAGGTTCAGACCGTCCAGGACGTATCATTACCATCGAATATCATGCAGAACGTAGTGAAGCACCTGTGGTTTTAGTCGGCAAAGGGATTACATTTGATACTGGCGGTATTTCCCTGAAGCCAGGTGCCGGCATGGACGAAATGAAATACGATATGTGTGGTGCAGCTTCCGTGCTGGGTACCATGCGTGCATTATGCGAATCTGGTTTAGATATTCATGTTGTGGGTACCATTGCCGCTGCTGAAAACATGCCATCTGGCAAAGCAACCCGTCCAGGCGATATTGTCACCACGATGAGCGGTCAAACGGTTGAAATTCTGAATACTGATGCAGAAGGTCGTCTGGTACTTTGCGATACTTTAACTTACGTAAAACGCTTTAACCCTGCTCTCGTGATTGATATTGCAACTTTGACCGGGGCCTGTGTGGTTGCACTGGGTTCAGTCCTGACTGGCATGTTCACGCCGGATGATGAATTGGCCGCTGAACTCGAAGCTGCTGGTCAAACTTCATTTGACCGGGTATGGCGTATGCCAGTATTGGATGATTATCAGGAACAGCTGGATTCTCCATTTGCAGATATTGCCAATATTGGTGGTCCTAAGGCCGGCTCTGTGACTGCAGCCTGCTTCCTGCAGCGTTTCACCCATGACTATCGCTGGGCACACCTAGATATCGCAGGTACAGCCTGGAATTCAGGCACCAATAAAGGCGCAACAGGTCGTCCAGTGCCATTATTAATGCAATTCCTGGCGAACCGTGTTCAAAAGAATGGCTAAAGTCAGCTTTTATTTATTTGAAAAAAGCCCTGAACGGCAGGTCGAAAGTACCTGCCGTTTATGCCGCAAGATTCTGCGTCAGCCGGAACGGATCTGGTTACTCTGTGGTGATGTGGACTTGCAGCAACAGCTGGATGAACATCTGTGGACGTTTGATCCTACCGGTTTCATCCCGCATGGTATTGACCAGCCACAGGCCAGTGTCTGTATCTCTGCAAGCTTGCCTGAGCAACAAGACTGGATTATCTTTAATTTTAATCCTGAAGCACTTGAACCTTACGCTAAATTTAGTCACATTATTGAGATTATTGAAAACAACGAAACGGCCAAGCAACTCGGCCGCGAGAAGTTTAAGCAATACCGTCGACTGGGTATTGAGCCGAAAACTTATAAACTGTAGCCCTACTTAAACCTCATAAGGAGATGCCCGTGGCATTAAATGTTGGTCCAGATTTCAAACAGCGCTGGTTAAATGTGCCTGAAGCTGTGCGTCAGACCTTTATTGATGACCTCGCGCGTATCTGCGACGTACTTCAGCCAGAGACGTCATTGCAGGAATGGCTGGCACATGACCAGCAACTGCAAAAAGAATCCGAGCGTAAAATTGAGGAAGCTTATGCACAACGCAAAGCGGAACTGATTGAAGAAGCACGGATTCGCAAACAGCAGGCCCTTGAAAAAGCGCTGGCAGATAAGCGTGCTCAGGAGCAGGCGTATATCGAGCAAATGAAGCTGGATGAAGAACGTAAATATGCAGAACAGACACGTACCCTAGAATTATTACGGGACAGCCTGAATGCTGAAGTCCTGAATTATGCGGCACGTTTTGAGCAAAATCGCATTTTAAATTCCGCCCAAATCAAAATTGATGATACTGAGATTCTGTCAGAGCTGGAAAGTACCCGATTACGTCTGGAACTGGAAGCCGAAACTGCGATCGAGGAAACTTTGGTACAGCTGCGTAACCGCTTACGTGCTGCAGCCCGTGAAGAAATTGATTACATTCTGCAAAAGCGTTAATTGACTTAGAAATAAGCCTAGAAAAGCCCACAAAAGTGGGCTTTTCTATTTATTCACATCTAGAAAAAATCTGCCAGCATAAAGGCGGCATTACCTGCCATATAACCTATGCCCAGTAAGCTTACAATCCACAATACGCCTCCAGCCAGATTGTAAAGCGTAAAAGTCATAAAATTCATATGGCCCGAACCGGCAGCAAATGGAGCAAAAGAACGTACAAAAGGAATGAAACGTGCAATCAAGATGGTTTTGCCGCCATGCTTCATAAAATAATGATTGGTCTTGGTCAAATATTCGGGTTTAAAGAAACGCGAATGTTGATTGAAATATTTTAAGCCTAACACTTTGCCAGTGTAATAATTGACGGTATAGCCCAGCACTGCCGCAGTAAATAGCAGTAATCCCATAGAATGCAGCGTAATCAAATCGCTACTAGAACAGAGCGCACCGACTGCAATTAACAGGCTATCTCCCGGCAGGAAAAAGCAAAATACAGATCCCGTTTCTGCAAAAATCACCAGGAATAAAATGGCATAGATCCACACCCCATATTGCTCAAGCAATATCGGCAAAGACTGTTCCAGGTTTAGTAAGAAATCGAGCATTCGACCTGTCCGCTGGGGTTAAAATCGTAAAGTGAAGTCAGGATTATCCCGAAAAATAAAAAAACAGTCTAATTTTTCAATTAGACTGTTGAGTATTTAGGCAGTTTGGTTATTTTAAAAAGCCATTTTCAGCTAAAAAATCCATACTGATTTTTGACTGTGGTGTGGTTTCAGCTGCCTTGTTACCCAGCAACAAACGCTCGATATAACGTGCTAGCACATCGACTTCCAGATTAACTTTGGTCCCGACTTTCCAGGTGCCAATATTGGTTCGTTCAGCGGTATGCGGAATCAGGTTTAAACTGAGAATATTGCCACGCAGATGGTTAATCGTCAGGCTGATACCATCTACTGTCACTGAACCTTTCTCTGCCAGATACTTGGCAATTTCAGCAGGTGCTGTCACTTCAAAATAGATGGAACGGGCATCAGAACGCACTACCGTGATTTCGCCCACCGCGTCGACATGACCAGAAACAATATGCCCGCCAAAGCGTGTGGTTGGCAGCATGGCTTTTTCAACATTTACAGGTTGACCCGCTTTCCAGTTACCAAGTGTGGTTCGATTTAAACTTTCTCGAGACACGTCTGCTGCATACCAGTTGTCGCCCCAGTCAATTACAGTCAGGCAAATGCCATTGGTGGCAATTGAATCGCCCAGATGGACATCGGTCATATCCAGATCAGTCTGAATACGTAAGCGTACATCACCGCCGACATTTTGCAGGCTTTCGACCTTACCGAGGCTTTCAATAATACCTGTAAACATTTTCTATTCCTTTTTATGCTTTTACCAGAGAGCTAGCTGCGTACTCACACTGGTCGTATCGACACCACCCAGTTCTGCATAATGGTGTAACTGACCCAACAATTGACGGATCGGTGGCCCAGACTTGGCATGCGTGTCGGTAATCACGATAAATTCCAGTACACGTGCACGCTCGGACTGGCGCTGCTTGCTGACACGGTAACGTGGCACATCTTGAGTTAGCAAGGTCACACGGCCACGTTTCAGATTGGCCTGCAACAGATCTGTCGCACTGATATTACCATCGGTTGAATAACTGGTCAGAATAAAACGTGCATTGATGGTTGCCAACAAGGTTTCATAGGCTTCCTTGGCATGCTTGGACGAGTTGTACTGACTTGGACGCTCTTTACGCCAAGCACGGTCGATCCCGCTCTTAAAGCCTTTGGTATCGGGTGTCGGTAGATCCACCTGATCCCAGAGGGTTAAAGCATTCAACACATGATAGTTACTGCTATAAGCATGCTGGTTATATGGTGGATCGAGATAAGCAACATCCACTTCAAAGCCACTCATCTGATTCGCCAGATGCTGGGCATCGACACACCACATTTCAGCTGCAGGACCTTTATGCTTGTTATCTTCACAGAAACGGCTTGGTGTTAACCAAAGCAGCGATTCAATACGTTCCAGCGCGGTCTGGGTTTTACCGCCCCAGCCATGATGGAAGCTCTTAAATACGCCTGAAGTATTGCTGACAAAACTGGCTGAATATAGAAGTGGTGCCAATAAAGCACTCATTTCCACATCATCAATTGCGCCTTGGGCTTGCCAGGTGGCAATCTGCTGGCGTATCGCATCAATACGCATACCATTACGGCGTTTGAAGAATAAACGGTCACGGGTCGGATCATAAATTTCATCATTGCGTGGACACAGGTTATGTGTCACCCAGCCTTTGACTTCTGGTAAACGGTTCAGATAATCAATCGCTTTCTGATAGCCACCGAGCTCTTTAAAGGCAGGTGCTTCGGTACAAGCTAAAACTGCATGATTGAGTGCATGACTATACGGTTCCCAGTCATTGGCAATCACCCGATAGCCATTCTGACGGGCCAGACGTGAAACCACCCCCGAACCTGCAAAAAAATCGGCAAAAATCGGCGCACGGCCATCTTCACGTTTTAGGGTTCCCGTGCTCTCAAGTGCTTCCAGAATTAAGTGTAGTAAACGGCGTTTGTTCCCCAGATAAGGAACCAGCTGATGGAAAAGATATTCATCTGTGGTACGTGCCGCATGGCGACGTTTGTGGTAAACCGTAGACTCTGAATTCATAGTGTCTCTTGAGAAGGAATTAACCTGAAGCGCACGTCATCACCCAAACGGGTCACGTCCTGCAATTTGAATCGAAGTTGTTCTGCCATTTGGCTGAATTCTGCATTAAACATACTACGCGCAGTTTGCCCCAATAGAGTCGGTGCAACATAGCTGATGAGTTCATCCACCAGTTTTTCCTGTAAAAATGCGCTAGATAAAGTCGCTCCTGCTTCCACCAGCACGTCATAAATCTGATGCTGCTGAACCAGGTACTGTAATAATTCTTTTAAAGGCTGAATCTCAAGCTGGATCACACCGAGATCCGCCAGTTCCTGACGATAAGGTCCCATCACCATCACCGTTTCTGGTTGTTCCAAAATCTTAGCAGTGAGTGGCAAACGACCTTGGCGATCCAGAATAATCCGTTTTGGCTGAACAATCCTGCTGATGTCATCAACGCCTTTCAGGCTACGGACATTGAGCTGGCAATCATCGGCCAATACTGTTTCAATCCCGGTAATTACCCCACCAGAAATCGCACGCCAGTGCTGGACATCTTGCCGAGCCTCTATACCGGTAATCCATTTCGATTCACCCGAAGCCATCGCGGTACGACCATCCAGACTTAATGCAATTTTCACACGCACATAAGGCATCCCAGTCGCCATGGCTTTCAGAAAACCATAATTGAGTGGATGTGCTTCATCTTCACAGATGCCCACTTCAACGTTGATACCAGCATCTTTCAGGATCTGTACACCTTTTCCGGCGACCAGTGGATTTGGATCAGGACAAGCCACGACGACTTTAGCTACGCCAGCTTCAACCAGACCTTTGGCACAAGGCGGGGTCCGCCCATAATGCGCACAGGGTTCCAAAGTCACATAAGCGGTTGCACCATGGGCCTGCTCACCGGCCTGACGCATTGCAAAGACTTCAGCATGTGGTTGACCCGCTTTGGGATGAAAACCTTCGCCCACTACTACGCCATCTTTAACTATGACACAGCCAACGTTTGGATTCGGTTTGGTGGAATACTGGCCCTGACGTGCCAGTTCGATGGCACGGCGCATCCAGATTTGATCTTGAGTTATTTCAATCATGCTTATTCTTGTAATTCGCCGCGTTGCTGCATCTGTTCGATCTGACGACGAAAGGCTTCGACATCCTGAAAGTCCTGATACACCGAAGCAAAACGTACATAAGCAACATGATCGAGGGCAAACAAAGACTGCATCACGATTTCACCAATAGTGCGTGACTTGACATCACGTTCACCGAGACGGCGAATCTGCAATTGGATATCGCTAAGCACCGTTTCAATCTGTTCCTGTGTCACAGGACGTTTTTGCAAGGCATGCATAAGAGAACGGCGTAATTTGGCTTCATCAAAGGGTTCATTCTTGCCATCAGACTTGATGACCCGCGGCATTACCACTTCATAACTTTCAAAGGTGGTAAAGCGTTCATTACAACTGACACATTCACGACGACGGCGAATCTGGCAACCTTCGGCGGCCAGGCGTGAATCGATCACTTTACTGTCTGGTGTATTGCAAAATGGGCAATGCATAGCGGTTTAATTGAACAAATCCTGATGATTTCCGAGTGTAGCAAAAATTCTGAACTTTGTAGAGTTTTACGCAATATATAGAAAAAAAACAGCCCTGACGGGCTGTTTCACACAATATATTGATTATTGTTTTAGCAGATTATTCGACACGTTCGCCGTGTTGGCTCAAGTCCAGACCCATGCGCTCATCATCAGAAGAAACACGGATACCAATGATCAGATCGATCACTTTCAGGATAATAAAGGTCAAGATTGCAGAGTAAGCGATTGTTGCCAGTACCCCTTCAATTTGTACCCATAATTGATGCATTACATTGGTTGGTGCACCGTCACCCATGATAAATTCGCTGGCAAAGAATGCAGTCAGAATCGCACCGACAATACCACCTACACCATGCAGACCAAAAGCATCTAGAGAGTCATCAGCCTTAAGCATACGTTTCAGTGCAGTAATACCCCAGAAACATACTACACCACCGATGAGACCCATCGCTAAAGCACCACCTACAGTCACGAAACCAGCTGCTGGAGTAATCACTACCAGACCTGCAACCGCACCCGATGCACCACCTAATACAGATGCTTTACCACGTGCAATTTTTTCAGTAATTAACCAAGAGATCGTTGCTGCTGCTGCTGCCACTTGTGTAACCACGAGTGCATAACCTGCTGAACCGTTTGCACCCAATGCTGAACCACCGTTGAAACCGAACCAGCCCACCCATAGTAAGCTTGCACCGACTACAGTAAGCGTCAGATTGTGTGGTGCCATAGATTCGCGTCCTAGCCCCATGCGCGAACCCAGCATGTAGGCCGCAACCAGACCTGCAACACCTGAGTTAATGTGTACGACTGTACCACCAGCGAAGTCCAATGCACCGTCACTGCCTAACCAGCCGCCGCCCCATACCCAGTGAGTAATTGGCGCATAAACCAGAATCACCCAAAGTGTGATGAATGCGATGAAAGCACCAAACTTCATACGTTCAGCAATAGAACCGCTAATGATGGCAACCGTAATAATCGCAAAAGTCATTTGGAAAATGACGAACAGGATTTCAGGAATGGTACCTGACAGCGCTTCAGTCGTAATACCGGACAGCATAAATTTATCTAGGCTACCAATAAAGGCATTACCTTCACCAAATGCCAGGGTATAACCAATCACGACCCAGACAATGCTGACTACTGCAGCTGCTACAAAGCTATGTGCCATAGTACTCAGTACGTTTTTCTTACGTACCATACCACCATAGAACAGGGCTAAACCTGGAATGGTCATGAGTAGAACTAGGGCTGTTGACGTTAAAATCCAGGCAGAGTCACCTGTATCGAGTGTGGCTTCTTCTTCTGCAGCTGCCGCTTCTTCAACCGGCGCTGTTTCTACTGCTTCCACAGCAGTAACTTCTGTAATATCTGGAGTTGCGGTTGCATCAACTAAAGCAACTTCCTCGGTAGGAACGGCTGCTGATGCGGCTTCTTCAGCCCAGGCAACAGAACCGCCCAAAAGTGCGCTGGACAGACCCAACGCGAGTAGTATTTTTTTCATTCGTATCCCCCAACCAAGTTTTTGTGAGTTATTCGCTACTCAGCAAACTTTGTGCCAAATTAAACAGCGTCTGCACCTGTTTCACCTGTACGAATACGGATGACCTGTTCCAGATTTGTTACGAAAATTTTTCCATCACCAATTTTGCCTGTGCTTGCTACACGCGTAATTGACTCGATTACCGCGTCAACCATTTCGTCGCTGATCGCGATTTCAATTTTGACTTTTGGTAAGAAATCAACAACGTATTCAGCGCCACGATAAAGTTCAGTATGGCCTTTCTGACGACCGAAGCCTTTGACTTCAGTCACAGTGATGCCTTGAACGCCAATTTCAGACAATGCTTCACGCACATCGTCTAATTTGAAAGGTTTTACAATTGCAGTTACGAGCTTCATGTTTGTTTTCCTTCGGCTTATTTCACCAGTAAGGTTTTATGTTCAAATTTCATGCCAAGATTTCTAAGGTCGGGGGAAATTAGAAAGCTCGACATGCGGTTTCCCTGAATATTATTTTATACTTATAAATCTTTTGAATCTTCAAATTTTAGTCATTTTTATGTGGTCTTTTATGATAATAATTATCGATTAATCCCATATTTTGTCTGAAATACTATAGTCTTGATTGCTGCGGTGTTAAACTGTGCGCTTATTTCCATCTCTATGGACCACACAATGATTGAAACTTTATTACAAGCAATCTTGCAGCAGATCGAAGAACCAAAAAAAGATCTAGAACATAATCTTCGGGCTTTATTAAACGAAGCAGTAAGTAAAATGGATCTGGTTTCAAAAGAGGAAATTGAACGTCAGCGTACAGTCTTAAATCAGGCCAATCAGCGTTTAAATGAGTTGCTCAAACAAGTTGAATCACTTGAAGAAAAGATATCGAACAAAAAATAAGCACCAGTGAAGTGCATAAAAGACAAATAACGAACAATAATAACGCACCAAAATGGAACAATAAATGTCTTTTGCTAAAATTCATACCCGGGGATTGCTGGGACTGCATGCCCCTTTAATAGAAGTGGAAGTTCATGTCAGTCAGGGCATGCCTTCCTTAACTATTGTTGGACTGCCCGAAGCGGCGGTTCGGGAAAGTAAGGATCGGGTTCGTTCTGCTATTTTGAATAGTGGCTACCAGTTCCCGACCAAACGCTTAACTATTAACCTGGCTCCTGCTGACCTGCCCAAAGACGGTTCACGTTTAGATCTGCCAATTGCTTTAGGGATTCTGATGGCTTCAGGTCAACTCCCTGAAAACTGTACTGATGGAATGGAATTCATCGGTGAACTTGCTTTAGATGGTCAACTCCGTCCCATCACTGGTACGCTTAGTATTGCGATTGCCTGTCAACAATCGCAGCATGAACTGATTCTACCTAAAGAAAATGCTCAGGAAGCCTGTCAGTTACCTGATTTTCGGGTATTTGCCGCTGCTCATCTAAAAGAAGTTTGTGATCATTTAAATAAACTCGCACCTTTAGTCCAGATGCAGGCCCGACCACAGGTGAATCACTCAGATTCTCGCTTTGATTTAGCCGATGTCAAAGGTCAGCTGCGCCCAAGACGGGCTTTGGAAATTGCTGCTGCAGGTGGACATTCTTTATTATTTAGAGGACCTCCTGGAACCGGTAAAACTTTACTGGCTTCGCGGCTAGCCAGTATCTTGCCGCCCCTCAATACTGAAGAAAATCTTGAAGTCGCCAGTATTTATTCTATTGCCAATAATAGTCATACTTTTGGACAACGTCCTTTCCGTGCGCCACATCATACCGCGTCTGCAGTTGCCCTGGTCGGTGGAGGATCGCATCCTAAACCAGGTGAAATTACGCTGGCACATCTAGGTGTGTTATTTCTCGACGAACTGCCGGAATTTGACAGGAAAGTCCTTGAAGTATTACGTCAACCTTTGGAATCTAAGGAAATTGTAATTTCGCGTGCCTCTCGACAAATTACTTTCCCAGCCAACTTTCAGCTGGTTGCAGCGATGAATCCCTGCCCTTGTGGTTATGCTTTCAATCAGGATATTCGCTGCCAGTGTTCTCCAGAAATGATCAAGCGTTATCAGAACCGGATTTCTGGGCCATTACTGGATCGGATTGACCTGCATATCGATGTGCCTCCTCTGCAAGCTCATGAATTACAATCTACACAACCGGTAGAAGATTCTGCAACCGTTAGGGAGCGTGTGATAACTGCCTACGAACTGCAAATGCAAAGACAGAACAAGCTGAATATGGCATTAAACCCAAAAGAATTAGAGCAATTTGCGCCACTAAATGCTCAGACCAGTAAAATGTTTGAACTTGCCCAACAAAAGTTAAATTTATCTGCCCGTGCTTATCATCGAGTATTACGAGTAGCACGAAGCATAGCTGATTTAGCTGAGAATTCAGAAATTCAGCCTCAGCATTTATCGGAAGCTTTATCTTATCGAGGTCAGCAAAGCTAAGCTATTAGACAATAAAAATAAAAAAGGCGACATTTGTCGCCTTTTTTCTATAAGAGATTAGAAGCTATAACCAAGCCCGAATACCACTTTATTCTTTTGTTTTTCATCAAAACGGTCATAACCACCAATGATGTAGTTCATGCTGGCAGTGACACCTGTATCACCCAGTGGTTTACTTAGACCGATGTCAAAATGGCGGAAGCCAAAACTTTCAGTCGTTCCTTCAATAAAGTCACCTGATTTTTCATAAGCATATAAACCCAGAGCGGTATCTAGACTGAAATCATTCGGCAAGGCGTAGCTATAAGTACCTTTAATATAAGTATCCCCCGCATTCCCCCAAGTCGTATCTTCAAGAAGGGTTTGTGCCGTAACACCTAAATCCTTATAGCTCATACCCAATAACAGCTCAAAACCATTGGATTCCACATCAGATTCATAATAATAATAGTAAGTCGTACCGATGGTTAAACCTAAGTCATCATTTACTGCATGGCTATAGCCTAGATAGAAGTTATTTTCAAAAGCATCACGTCCTTCCTCAGCCAAAGAATAATCCAAGGTAGATCCCCACCAGCCTGCATAGAAACCAGAGGCATGGTTATAATCCAGTCCACCTTGCAAGGTTGCTCCGCTATTTTCAGGCACGTTGGTAATACCACGCAGGTTATAGCTCGATAATACACCGATATTGCCAGATACTGAGTGCGGAGATGTAGGCTCATCTGCAAAAGTAAAACTGGATGCTGAAGCTACTGCTGCAACTGCTAAAGCTTTTAAAGTGAATTTCATTGTTAGATTCCCCCAACCGTCCGCAGACGTTTTTAGTTGTGTTTTTAAACTCAACCTAGGCTTTGCAATAGCTATGCCAACCCATAAAAAGGAAAATCCAAATTAGCTATAAAAGTTTTTTTATTTATATAAATATTTGATTTTAATAATATATATTAAAAATTAAAATTTAAATTGTTTTAGGTTAAAAGATAAAATCAAGAAAAAACTGAAAAATAAAGTACTTGCGCTATTCCACTGTATGTCTAAATATTCGCTTACAACTTGCTACTTTTTGAAGCTATATTTTATATAGATAAATTTTTATGCATAAAAAAGGTGCATAATATTTAATCAATATGACACACCTTGCAATCCCTGTTTCAGCAAAACCTAGAAATTAAAGTTTGCACCTACGACAATATGATTATCGAAATCTATGTCATCACAACCTTTGCCGCCATAGACATAGTCCAGACTTAATTCAATTCGTTTTGCGACTGTTTTACTTAGTCCAATCTGTGTTTCATTAAAACTAAAGCTTTCTGTGGTCTGAATCAGTTGATCATCACCGCTAGCGTTATACAGGGAAGCACCTACTGACGTATTCAGGTTAAAGTTTTGCGGTAATAGATAGCTATAAGCTGCACTGAGATAAACATCTTCTGCATTTGCATAGTTAAGATCTGTCAGCATGACATCTAAACCTAAGCTCAGGTCGTTATAAAACACGTCATTCAGTATCTCAAAATCAGTAGTACGCGCTTATCTGGGCCATCTTTACTATAAACTGTCCCATCATTTTGATAGTAATAAGATACGATCTAGGATTAGTAGCTTCAGTTCTCATTCAGCGCTCGGCCATAACCAATATAAAAGTCATGCTCAAAACCATGATCCTGATTTGCATCAGAAGAATCATAATTTAAGGTTGAGCCCCAATAGCCCAGGAATCTCCCGCTGTTGTGTGTATATTCCAGTCCAAACTGTACCAATGGATCATCATTTTCCTCACCACCACGGTAAATATATTTGTTCATGACACCAATAATTGCGCTAAGTTCACCCCTAGATAGATTTTGGGTATCTTCAGCAAAAGCACCTGAAGTCATGGTAACAAGAAGCACAAGCAAACCGAGTTTTGGCAGTTGAGACATACATGCCCTCATTTACCAGGTTTGAATAAACGGGGGGTTAAGAATATGAAAAACGTGAATAATAAATTTTTACCAAAAGGTTTAAAAATGAAAATGGATGACTGTGAACTAGTCTAAATAGTGAATTGCAGTATAAAGGAAAAATTTAAAGTATTGTTAAAGTGGACAAAACAGCTTATAGAATCTTTTAATCAGTTTTAACCTTACATAACATCAAATTAAAAAAAATCAATATGAGCTCTGAAACATGCCCTTCATTATTAAAAATATTACATTATAAAAACTTTATTTTTATCTTATTGTTTTCAATATTAATTTTACCTTATGGAAAAAAATAATACTAAAAACTATAGCGTGATTGTGAATAATAGGTTAAAAAAACTCAACTTTAGTTTAAAGAATGTCATAAAAACGATATTTTTTATCAGATTAATTATACAATTTGGTTAATTTCTGCGTGTGCTTTAAGCAGATGCAGTACAAAAAAACATATATGAGGCTCTCTCCCCATGTTAAACGCAAAGAAACTTACATTAGCAGTGTTGGTACAAGCTGCTCTGATCTCTACAGCTTATGCAAGCGAACAAAGTGAAGCAAAAGGCTTTGTAGAAGATGCTGAAGGCACAGTTCTATTCCGTACGGGTTACTTAAGCCGTGATAAAAAAAATGGTGTTGATGATACAAGCTCTGCAGCTCAAACAGCAATAATTAATCTAGATTCTGGCTTTACCAAAGGTATTGTTGGTTTTGGTGCAGGTATCATTGGTGATGCTTCATTTAAACTCGGTAAAAATGGGCATACTGGTAACCAAATGATCCCAACGCATAGTCAAGATAATGCCGATGGAACTAAAGATGCCTATGATCATTGGGCACGTGGAGGTGCTTATGTCAAAGCACGCGTATCAAACACAACGGCTAAATATGGTACGCAAGTATCTGAAATTCCAGTAATTGCAAGTAATACTGCTCGTTTAACCCCTGAGTACTACACTGGTCTTTATATTGAAAGTAACGAAATTAAAGACTTGACGTTAATCGGTGGTAAATTCACTAAAAATCAATGGTCTAATGATATCAGCTCAGACCAACAAAATTTGGACAGTGCTATTTTCTGGGGCGCGAAATACAAGTTTAACGACCAAGTTAATGCCTCTTATTATGGGGTAGACGTTAAAGATAAATTAGATCGTCACTATGGGAATGTAAATTACAGCTTTCCTACAGCAAATGGTGCGACCGTAACTTTAGAGGCAATGGGTTACAATACTAAATGGAAAGTTGGAGCAGCAACCACTGATCCACGCAGTGCAACTGAAGAATTGACTAACTCAATTTGGGGTGTATCTGCAAGCTATAACAGAGATGCACACAATTTGATGCTTGCATACCAAGATAATGCGGGCAACATAGGTTACGACTATGCTTACAACGCAGATGGTCTACAAAGCATTTATGTACCAAACTCATACTTATCCGACTTTAAGGGTAACGATGAAAAATCTGTTGGCTTACAGTACAACTATAATTTTAAAAACCATGGTCTTCCAGGTCTAAACTGGACAACAGCATTCGTTTATGGTTGGGATATTGATGTAGCCGAAATAAATAATCCAGCACAAATTATCGACCAAGCTGAAGAACATGAATTCTTTAACCAAGTGAAATATACGGTTCAATCTGGTGCATTCAAAGATGCAAACTTACGCTTACGTCACTCATACTTGCGCGCAAGTGATACTTACAATAATGCTTCTGGCAACTATGTAAGTAATGCTATCAGCTCAACAAATGAATGGCGTATCTGGTTAGACATCCCGGTGAAATTATTCTAATGTCCTGACGATGCTTTAAATCAAAAAAACCTGCACATTGTGCAGGTTTTTTTATTTAAGCTTTAAAAGTTTAAAGACTTAAATGGAAAAGCAAAGCAATTATTTGTTTGCTTCTGCATAAGCAGCAATTGAGTCTAGTACTTCTTGTTTCGCAACATCTGCACCTTCCCAACCACTTAACTTAACCCATTTACCTGGTTCCAAGTCTTTGTAGTGCTGGAAGAAGTGTTCGATCTGGCTGATCAATAATGGAGGAAGATCAGTATATTCCTGAACATCTTTATAGATCGGTGTCAATTTGTCGTGTGGAACTGCAACCAGTTTCGCATCAACACCACCGTCATCTTCCATGTTCAGTTTGCCCACAGGACGGCAGCGAATAACAGAACCCGGCTCTACTGGGTGTGGTGTCACAACCAATACGTCTAGAGGGTCACCATCTAGAGATAAAGTGTTTGGAACATAACCATAGTTTGCTGGGTAGAACATTGCTGTACCCATGAAACGGTCTACAAATAGCGCATCAGAATCTTTGTCGATTTCGTATTTGATTGGTGCTGCGTTTGCAGGAATTTCAATAATTACATAGATGTCATTTGGTGCATCTTTACCCGCTGGGATATTGCTGTAGCTCATAGCATCACTCTTTAACAAGTTAAATCTTTTAAAAACCGCGACAATTATAACGGTTTTTTGCAGATTTTTTTCGGTTTAAAAATATCGAACAATTAATCAGGCGATTGATGGCTGGACTGACCTAAATTAGTTTGATGATCAGTAGCAATAACGCAATCGGACATAACATGGAAAGCAACCACATGATGGAACGCAATGTCGCCCAGTTTGCCAGATAGCAAATACCGTACAGCACCCGGAAAATCAGATAACCAATACCAAAAGTCATAATCAGACTTTGCGGCATGACCAGATATTCAGCCATCAGGACAGCTGCAATAAACAGCGGCAAGCTTTCAAAACTGTTCTGCTGAACAGCATGAGCACGTTTTGCAACACCGGTAGACTGTTCTAAAAAATCACGCGGATTCTGGTTATCTTTAGCCTTAAAGCCTCCAGCTTTTTTAGCAATCATGGTAAACACATAAGGTAGCAGACAAGCCGCTAAAATGAGATAAATGATCCCACTAATGCTCTGCATCTGATTTTTCTCATGAAAATTTTATCTGTATCATAGCATGGCATTTCGTGAATAAATTTTGTTAAATAGGGTGTTTTAGCAACCACATAAGGATTCACGATGGTCAGTCCCGATCAAAAAGAAATGTTGGATGTACTGGAACGCCAGCGTCAACATCAGCTGCAAGTGGATCGCGTCCTGAAAATTGTATTGCCGATCGTGGCATTTTTACTCAGTGTCATCGCCGCCAATATGAATATCTGGTCAGCTCTGTTCACCTTTGTGATGTTATGGATTGCCTTTTATGCAGTGGGCATCAAGCGCTATACCCTGTGGCATTGGCTGACGATTATTTTAGTATATTGCCTGATTGATAATGTGCTCAGCTATGGCGAGTTCTACCGCCCTGGTTTCAACCGTCACTTCATTAGCCTGTTTATCTTCGTCGGGATTGTAGGCGTTGGTCGTCGCTACTTCGACCGCTGGTGGATGGAAAAGAATAAATCTGCCCAACTTTAAAAAGATTCCATAAAAAAAGACG